>CAMWVF010000059.1 GCA_947177545.1 uncultured Clostridia bacterium
GTAGTTATCTGTGTTTCAGACGCTGTTGTTTCAGTAATGCTTTCATCGGGACTTTCCTTTACGGAGCAGCCCGTCAGCAAAATTGCTGCCGCCAAAGCAGCGGTCAAAAATAATTTTTTCATAATAAATTTCCTTTCGTTTTATGATTTAAAAAGCACGATAAAGCTTTCTCCCATTCCAAAGGACAAGTCATCCAATTCGTCCTCACGGTTCTTTCGGTAATAGACCTCCGCGGCAGCTTTGACTATCTCGCTTTGCTCCGGGAAATCCTCCGTGTACCGTATGCAGATAAGGTCGCCGCCCTTGTCGATCTCACCGTCAAGAGCAGCCCTGAACTCGCTTACAGAGGACACGCACAATCCGTTGACATGGTAGTACTCGTGCTCTGGATTATCGCTGAAATAATCCTCCGTTTTTTCGTCAAGCTCGTAAAGCTTATTGCAGGTATATCCTGTGAGCTCCGCCGTGTTTATGTCGGAATTGTACAGAAAATAAGGTATACCGGAATTTTTTTCGTTGTTTGTAACGTCCGTCTGAAATCTTTCTCCGTCTATGGTTACCGAATTCCAAGCATGGGGCAGGCTGCCGTCAAAGTAGCCCGTAACAACGCCGCACTCCACCCCGCACATACTGCAAAGCAGCTTGTACGCATATGCGTAGGACTGGCACACCCCCGCCTTTTTGACAAGTACGCCATATGTGTTGAAAGCATATTCGTACTCGCTCTCCCCTGTTTTGATGTAGTTGTTTTCCTTTGCGTTTTCAAGGGCGGAATGGTCATACTCCGCCGAGCTTTCAAGGTAGCTGTAAACTGCCCTGCGGCGTTCCTCCTCTGTCATTTCACCGCTTATTACCTCGGAAATAATTTTCTCCGCCTCCTCGGAAATTTCCCTCTGCATGGCGGAAATTTCCTCCCTTTCATAAGCGTACTCCACCTCTAAAGCCATGTCCCCGTAATCGTAGGAAAAGCTGTAGACACCCAGTATATAAGGGTTCTGATAATATACCTTATAGAACACGTCCTCCAGCTCGTCATATATTTGCAGCTTCGGAAAAGCCTCCAGCGATATTTTTTTCTCGCCCCCTGCAAGGTTTACCGCAAGCCATTCCTCCTCGGGGCTGTCCGCAAAAATTTTCACGCCCTCGGCAACGGGCGCAGCTGAAAGTCCGCCGCCGTTTTCATAGTACTGCTCCGTTGCTTTTTTCTGCCGCTCAAAAACCGTGTCCCCCTCTGAAAATCCCCCAATATCCGCATCGGGAACCGACCGCACGTTGTTCTGCGGGAGCGCAAAGCCCGTCCGTGAAACGCTGCCCACTGTCTCGGGGTACTCAAAATCAGGGTCGTCAATATCCATGCCAACATAGCCGCTTATTGCAGTACCCTCAACCGAATATTCGTATGCGGGAACTTTCCAATCCTCCGCAAAGGTGTCAGACATGATAAAGGTATACATTACATTTCGGCTTGTTACGGAACCGTCAATATTTATTATGTCAAGGTCGAGAGGCAGCTTGGAAATATCGTCGTACCTGTTGTACATTATATCACTTTCGTCCGTTGGCTTATATGGAATTTGCAGCTCCGCCGTGGAGACGCTTCTTGCAAACCCGCTCTCCCTGCCGTCCATAACCGCGCTGA
Organism: uncultured Clostridia bacterium; assembly: GCA_947177545.1. Lineage (GTDB taxonomy): Bacteria > Bacillota > Clostridia > Oscillospirales > Ruminococcaceae > RGIG8773. The sequence continues at coordinate 1,640 of CAMWVF010000059.1, forward strand.
CGTAATATTCGCCTTTCACGCAGTAATTCTGCCCGATAACATACTCTCTGCCGTTTGTTCTGTCACGGTGGACGACCACGTTTCCCCCGCCGCCGTCAAAGTCATCGAAATCCGTATCCGTCACTGAGGTCTCATACAGCAGGCTGCAATTTTCAAAGCCGTTTTCCGCAGCATGGAGCGGGTGATTGTTATCTCCTGTCCATATATCACCGTCCGTTAAGGTGTATATGCGGTACTCCTCCGCACCCTCCACAGGCTCCCATTGCAGACTGAATCGTCCATTGCTGTCCACAACGCCTCTGACCTCAGGAGCCGGAACGTCGTGCTTTACCGTAAACGGTATTATAACAGGCTCGCTTAGCTTTTGGGGACTGTCCGCCTCAGTGTCATACCAAACGGCTATGTAGTAAACCGCGGCGTTCCCCCACGTGGGACGGTCGTTCTCAAAGTATTCCTCCTCGTCGCATTTGTTTTCCAGCACCGCCCGCATGGGAGCTATCGTTATTATGCAGCCGTCCTCGGCTTCCACGGCGGTTTCATAGGCATATATCTGACTTTCCTCAAAGCACCTTTTGTCCGTGTGGACGGTCACATAATCTTCGCCTGCGTCGTAGTCCTCCATAAAATCAAAGCCGAATTTGAAATCAAATTCCTCATCGGGAGCAGCATTATAGATCGGCACAAATCCTTCGCTTTCGTCATCTTCGTACTTTGCCTTTATATCCGACACAGTAATGACGTCCGCAGCGGCATATCCCCCTTCGGACACCGCCGCTTCTTCCGTGAAATTTACCTTGTCGATACCGTTCCCGCAGCCTCCAAGAAGCAGGGCGGCTGCGGCGATAAGCGGTATTATCCTGTTTTTCATTCAGTACGCTCCTTTCATTCCGCCTACTATTAACACTTTGCAAATCGGCAAAAGGTTTCATAATTTTCAAAAAAATTTTCCCGCAGCAAAAATATGCCGCGGAAAAACCTTGTTACTCATATTTGCAAATAATTTCCGCATTGCCCAGCTGCACCTGTCCGCTGTCGGAAATTCGGAATTTTATTATTTTTCCGTCCCCGAAAACAGCCATGCAGAAGCTTATTTCTCCCGATAATTCCTTATCCTCGCATGGTACAGCCAACGAAAGCTTTCGGCACAGTTCTTCCTCCGCAGTACCGCTTAAAATGTCAGCCTCCCCAAGCTGTTCGGTACTGCCGCAGTAAAGGGACGTGATGTCTCCGCTGCCTATAAGCTCCCTGAATTTATCCCATATTTCCTCGTCCGTTTCCGCGCCTGCGTACCATTTTTCCTGTGTGAACAAGCCCTCCGCCGACACCGTTGAGACCGTACCGACCTGCTCTTGAATAATGCCCGACTGTTCCTCAGCAGGCATAAATATTAAAAAGTTAAGTCCCAAAACAAATAATATAACCGCAGCAGCGGCAGCATAAAAGCCGATACGGATTTTACGCCCATCGGAGGCGGCGTTCATTTCCGCTGAAAGCCGCTTTCTGAACATTTCGTCCGTTTTAATATCTTCGTAATCCTTTTTATAGCTTTCCTTAAAATTCAAAATTCTCGCCCCCCAGCATTTCTCTGAGCATTTCCCTCGCGCGGAAAAGTCTTGATTTTACAGCGGTTTCGCCGATACCGAGAATACGTCCTATTTCCTTTACGGAAAATTCCTCATAATAAAAAAGGTGTACTGTCACTCTGTATTTTTCCGGAAGTTCCCTCACCGCATAGTAGACCCCGCTTTTTTCGGGCAGCTCTACAGTCTCTGCCTCCGCCTCGGAAATATCCGCCCTGTGCCTGTTCCATGCGGACTTCGCAAGGGAATTCCCCGCATTGACCGTCACCCTTATCAGCCACGCCTTGCGGTGCTCCTCGTCGTTAAATTTTTTTTCCGACCGTATGTATTTCAGGAATACATCCTGCGTAATATCCTGCGCGTCGTGGACATTCTGCGACCGCGCATACGCCAGCCTGTACACCATATCGGAATACATATCCACAAGCTTTTCCGCTGATATGTCCTTAGCTTTTTTCTTCAACACCGTTCCTCCCGCTGTACCGAACTTTCTTAAGGCAATCTTTGTGCGGTATTGCCTTAGAACCTGTCTTTACAAGATATAGCGCACGTCTTTTCGGCAAATTTTGTCGTTGACTGCGTTAAAAATCCTTGCCATACGCGAGTATGCCTGCAAACAAATATGCCTGCGGATTTTTGCCTTGTCACCAACAAAATTATGCTTGAAAATCCGCACACTAATCTTGTGAAGACAGGTTCTTAATTCTGCATAATAATTTCCGACTGAAAATACTGCTCCTGAAATTTAACCTGCTCCATTATTTCCTCTTTGCCGAAGGAAATATTTTCAGGACAGACCACCCATTTTTCCTCCACATCGTCAAGCCTGTGGATTACGGCAATAATTTTGCCCGTAAATTTTTCAACAGCTTCGTTTACTCCAAGAATATAAGCGTCCTGCTCCTCTCCGTCGGGAGCGATAATTCCCTCAATATAGCCGTAGTTTACGGGATAGTACATATCCTTATGCTCCGGGTGGAAGCTGCCGAGAGGGCGGTCAACTGTCACTGTAACTATTTTCCCTAATTCATACGCCGTCTGCAAGTGGAACGTTTCTCCAATGCGGGGCTTGCCGTCCGGTCGTCCTCCGCCCTGCATCGCAAGAAATTTTTTCATTTACGCAGCCTCCTGACATAAATACATTTTAAAGATATTATATATCATATGCAAAAAAATGTCAATCAAAAGAATATTTTTTAACAAAAAATATAACGGCAATTTATGTACAAAATACGGCAGGTCACGTACTGTGCCATTGAAAAAAATCATGGGATATGATAATATATTATCAGGGAGGCGATAGCGTGAAAATATCAATTAACATAGACCCAGAACTTGCCGATACGGAAATCATCATAAACTGCGGCAGTCTTACCGCCGAAACCGAAAACATTATCGCCGCTCTTCGTATGGCGGACAATCAGTTGACGGTACTGAAAAACGGCGAGACTCATATACTCGATATTTCAAAAATCGCATACATCGAAGCGGTGGACAGACGGACGTTTGTTTACACCGAAAACAACTGCTACGAATCAAAGCTGAAGCTGTACGAAATGGACGAAAAGCTTTGCAGCGGCAGTTTTTTGCGCATAAGCAAGTCCTGCATCGTGCGGCTGAAATATATACGCTCTATCAAAGCCGAGCTTGACCGCAGGCTGCGGATTACTCTTGAAAACGGCGAGCAGCTTATTGCGTCCCGCAGGTACGCCGATGAACTGAAAAAAAGATTGGGGGTCAGTTAAATGGATAAAAAATTTTCGGTACTTAAATTTCTTTCACAGGTTTTCATCATATACGGTGTAACAACGCTGCTGTTAAATATTTTATGCGCTTTATTCGGTACGGCGGCGTACGGCTTGTCCACAATTTTTTCGTTTGGAAATGCGGGCGTGGGTATTGAAACAAGTATGCAATTTTTGTTTGCGGTACTGATAATATGTGCCTTGAAATATATTTTTATGACGGATATCCTGATAAAGAAAATGCCCCTTGCCGCAAGGATAATCACTATGTTTGCGAGCACGTTCGGAGTAATACTGATATTTATTTTTATGTTCGGCTGGTTCCCCGCTGATATGCCTATAGCGTGGATAATGTTCATAATTTGCTTTATCATATGCTGTACCGTCAGTACGCTGCTCTCCGTACTGGCGGAAAAACAGGAAAACCGCAGGCTTGAAGAGGCTTTAAAGCGTTATAAGGAGGAAGAATAATATGGAGGCAGCTATTTCCGCAAACAATATCGTAAAATCATTCGGCGGTAAAAAGGTACTGGACGACATAAGCTTCAACGTCAGCAGCGGACAGATATTCGGGCTTCTCGGTCCATCGGGAGCGGGAAAAACCACGCTGATAAAAATACTCACGGGACAGCTTCGCCGCGACCTTGGGACAGTCCTGATAAACGGTGTTGACGCTGATAAGCTTACGGGTGAGGACAGCAAAAGCTTCGGCATTATGATGGACGATTTCGGAATTTACGAGCGTCTGAACTGCTATGATAATCTGAAAATATTTGCAGAAATATACGGCGTTAAAAAGGACGGTATTTTAAACGCTTTGAAAAAGGTCGGGCTTGAAAACGCGAAAAAGACCTCCGCCGCAAAGCTCTCAAAGGGTATGCTGAGCAGACTCCGTCTGGCGAGAGTGTTTATGACAGACCCCGATATTTTATTCCTTGACGAACCCACAAGCGGGCTTGACCCTGCAACCGCAGACGAGATACACAAAATAATGCTTGCGGAAAAGGAAAAGGGCAAAACTATTTTCCTCACGACCCACACAATGTCGGAAGCGGAAAAGCTTTGCAATGACATTTTGATGATAAACGACGGCAAAATTGTGGAGTACGGCAGTCCCAAAGAAATATGCAGAAGATACAATCATCAGCGTATGCTGAAAATACATCTTTCGGACGGCTCCGATATACAGCTTCCGCATAGTGAAAACACCTCCGAAAAGGTTGCGGAACTAATTAAAAACGGTCGTGCGGAAACAATACACACGACCGAGCCAAATCTTGAAACTGTATTTATGGAGCTTACGGGAAAGGAGCTTGCGATATGAAAAATATCAAAGCAATATTTATTAAACAAATACTGGACACTGTAAAAAACAAGACGGTTTTTATCCAGTTCCTTATGTTCCCGATAATGGCGGTGATAATGGAAAACGCAGTAAAAATCCAAGATATGCCCGAGCATTTTTTTGCAAAATTATTCGCGGTAATGTTTATCGGCATGGCGCCGCTGTCCTGTATGTCTGCGGTAATTTCGGAGGAAAAGGAAAAAAACACGCTGCGCGCTCTTATGATGAGCAGCGTCAAGCCTTGGCAGTATCTTGTCAGTATCGGCGCGTATATTTTTATTATGTGTATGGTCGGTACTTCCGTGTTTGCGGTACTTACCGAATAC
>CAMWVF010000060.1 GCA_947177545.1 uncultured Clostridia bacterium
TAACCGCGGCGACCTCAGGCACCTTTGGCAGCTTACTGAAAATCGCTGACGAGCTTCTTGAACTGAGCAAAATTTAAAACGGTCATTTTCGTCGTAAAAACCTTAATTTTCGTCAGACGCGGTTTTGCCGCTTATTTTATGCTATAATGAATGCTTCAGGGCGTATTCCGCGCTTATAAAGAGAGAAACGAGGCAGAACCAATGAATTGTATCTGGAATTTTTTTGATAACATAAACGAGCTTGTTTACGTGTCCGATATGGATAACCATGAAATAATTTACATGAACAAAAAATGTATGGAAGTCTGCGGCGTTTCCGACTTTGGCGAACTAAAGGGCAGGAAATGCTACGAGGTGATACAAGGGAACAGTTCCCCCTGCGCGGCGTGTACAAATGACAAGCTGACGGAGGGCGAATTTATGGAGTATAAATTTTTTAATACCTTCCTTAACAAGCATTTGCTTGTCATGAATACCATGAGGACGGAGTCAGACCGCCGCTGCCGTTTTGAGCTTGCGGTGGACATAAGCAGGCATGAAGCCTCGGCGCAGTCCCTTGACAGATACGAAGAGCTTGAAAAGCGGGTGAACGACGGAATAAAGCACGCCGCCTGCGAGACCGACCCCGACAAATCTCTTAATATAATACTTGAATTCCTCGGCAAGACCCTTAAAGGCGAACGTGCTTATATTTTTGAAAAAAATACCCACGGCGACGACAATACATACGAATGGACAGCCGTGGGAGTGACCCCCGAAAAGGATAATTTGCAGAATCTTCCTCCCGAGGTGTGCGAAAACTGGTACCGCTATTTCAGCGAGAACAAAAATGTAATGTTCGACGACATAGAAAAAATGCGGCGGGACGACCCGTTGCAGTACGAAAATCTAAAGGGTCAGAATATACGCTCTATAGTCGTTGTGCCGCTTTACGACGACAACAGGGTGATAGGCTTTTACGGGATAGACAATCCTCCCGGTCAGGCTTTGGAGCAGACACTGAATATGCTCCAAATAGTGGGGTACTTTATCAGCTCCATGATAAAACGGCGGGACATGATAAACCGCCTCCGTGAGATAAGCCTGTGCGATTGGCTCACTAAGCTGGGCAACAGACACGCTATGAACGAGTATATTTCGGGTATAGACGAAAACAAGAGCCTTGGTATTGTGTACTGCGACATCACAAGGCTGAAGCGCATAAACGACACAATGGGTCACAAAAAGGGAGACGAGCTGATATGCCGCGCTGCCGACAGTCTCAAAAGCGCGTTTGGGGGACACGGCTTATTCCGCATAGGCGGCGACGAGCTTCTCGCTATCTGCGTCGATATTGACGAGTACTCTTTGCATGGGCGCACAAAGCTGCTCCGTGAAAAGGCTGCCGAAAATTCGGTAAATCTGGCGATAGGCGCGGTCTGGAAGAGAAACTATGAAAATGATGTGCAAAAGCTTATGAGCGAAGCCGAGAAGCTTATGTACAGTGAGAAAAGCGAGTATTACCGCAGAGTGGGTATAGACAGGAGAAAATGATTTTAAAAAATTTTCTGACTGACGTTTATGCCCAAAAGCTTGACTTTATGATTTTTGCACAGTATAATTATTGAGAATTTTTCAAAACAGGGAGGACTTTATTATGAAAAAGAAAAGCCTTTTAAGCAGTATCCTGACTTCGTCCATAGGAATGCTGGCGGCTGCACTTATCATTGTATGTCTCATTTTTTCTGTAAACGTAAATATTCAGTATACCCACTCAATAAAATCCGACCTGTATCACACCGTGGCGACAGAGTCCGCAAAAATGGATGCTTGGTTCACCCAGCACACCACCATTGCCGAGGGCTTCGCGCAGGCAGCGGTACACGACGACCTGCACGGGGACGCTTTGCAGCAGTATATGCTTAACGTCGTCCACCCCTGCTCGTCAAGCATTATGAACGGCTATCTCGCTTGGGAGACCGATACAGTGGGAATGGTGTGCAGCGTTTACCCCGTTGCGGATAATTACGTTGCACAGGAGCGTGGTTGGTACCAGACGGCAAAGTCCACAAAGGCGATAGTTGTCACCGACCCATACATAGACGCAATTACGGGAAAAATCGTTATAACCGTGGCAAGCCCCCTGCTGTCCGACAACGGCACGGTTCTGGGCGTTTGCGGACTTGATATCGAGGTAACGGAGCTTGTTGCCCTTTCGCAGGAGCTAAAGGCGGACACAAACGGATATGCCGTTCTTGTGGACGCGGCGGGAAATATTGTCGTACACGCCCAAAATCCCGATTACAACCACAAGCTGGATGGCGAGGAGGAGGTCGTAACAAAGCTTGTTGACATTGCGCCCATTTACAGTCAGGTACTTGAAGCGGCAGGCAGCACTAACGTTGTTTCTGGCAAGGGCTACGACGGACAAATGCGGTACTTTCCCGTTGTGCCAATAGGCGATACGGGTTGGAAAGTCCTCTATGCTGCGGACTACAGCGAAGCTATGTCCCGTCTCAATAACATAATCATTTTGGCGGTAATAGTGTCCCTTGCGGCAATAATCGGCGGGGTACTGTTTTTCTACGGCAAATTTACAAGGAGACTGCGCCCTCTGTCCGACATTGAGCGCATTGTTACAAATATGTCCAACGGCGTTCTGGAGCACGATTACCCCAACTCGGTAAACGACGAGATAGGCAGTATTTGCAGCTCTTTAAAGGCTACAAACCTTTCTCTTAAGTCCTATATAAACGAGATAGAAAGAATTCTCGCGGACATGGCGGAGGGCAATTTTGTCTACGACAGTTCTGTGCGGTTCGCAGGCGAATTTATTGCAATGGAGCAGTCCATACAGGGCATATGCAGGGCAATGCACAACACTTTTGAGCAGCTTGGCGCAGTTGCGGAGCATATATCAGGCGGTTCCCGCAGCGTATCCGCGGGGGCTGCGGAGCTTGCAGACGCGGTCGCCGACGAGACCCGTCTTATCGGCGAGGTACACACAAATCTTGATGATATAAACAAGCGGGTGTCACAGTCCTCCGAAAACGCCTTTGACGTTAAGGAGCGGGCGATAAAGGCGACGGGTACCGTCAACCGCGGCAACGACAAAATGCAGGAGCTTCTTGAAATTATGAAGAGCATTTCGGGTTACGCCGAGGAAATAGTGAAAATGAATTCCACAATTGAAGATATAGCTTTCCAGACCAATATTCTTGCGCTGAATGCCTCCGTTGAGGCTTCGAGAGCGGGATCGGCGGGCAAGGGCTTTGCGGTCGTTGCGGAGGAGGTTCGCAACCTTGCGGCAAAATCCGGAGAAGCCTCCAACTCCACCGCGGAGCTTATCAGCCATACCGTAAGGACTGTCAAAAACGGTACCGCTGCCGCAAACGCCGCGGCGGAAATGCTGAACGAGGTAGTGATAGAAACAAGCTCAATAAGCGAATCCGTTTCAGAAATAGCGGACGTTTCCGAGGAGCAGAAGACCATGCTTGCGGATATTGTCACAAAGTTGAGCGAGGTGGAGAACGTTATCGGTACGACCTCCGCAACGGCAGAAAATGCCGCCGCCGCAAGCGAAGAGCTGGACGGTCAGGTCGTCGTTCTGAAAGACAGTCTGGAGCAATACAGATAATTAATTTACGCCATTTCCTTATTAACCTTCCAATTTTTATACCGCCGCAATTGTTTCCCATGACAATTGCGGCGGAAATTTTTTTCTCCCGACAAGTCGTGCGCCGCGCTTGTAAAGACAGGTTCTTACTATCGGTTCAATATTGCGGTTTTTACGGCGATTGCAGAGGGGTACCAACGAGAATACCAACGGTCTGCTCAGACAGTTTTTCCCGAAAGGTTCTTCTTTTGACGACCTTTCGGACGAACAGCTTCAGGCTGTTGTTGACCTTATTAATAACCGTCCGAGAAAGCGTTTGGGCTTTCGTTCTCCCGCTGAGTTACTTCTTAATTTTTTGTGAATTTTATTGCACTTGGGTTATAAAGCTATCTAGCAAAAAAACAAATAATATACTTGCCTATTTCTTTTAAAAATCTGCATATTTGTATTTGTGGAAAAAATGTAAAAACGCTGACTGTTTCGGTAGAACGGTCAGCGTTTGTGTTTTTATATTTAGTTATGAAAACGGTCAAGCTTCAGTCCTAAATTGACTCTCATGCCGCTTGAAAAAGTCCACTCTTGGCTCAAGGAATTTTATTTCATGCTCTGTCTCGCCTTTGAGAATGTTGTCTGCAAGACTGTCAAAAATGTAGTCCCAATTCCACATCTCTTCGCCGATATTGAGGTAATCGCGAACCATTTCCGTTCCGACGGGAGCAATGGGGTGTAGCAGGACAGCTGCCGTCTTTATCATGTGGAAAACATTGATAAGCCACTTCTTGCGAAGCTCGTTGCCGTCTGCCTTGTCAGACTCAGCCTTAGCCTTTGCCATATACTTGCTCGCCTTGCGTATATATGAGTCCAGTACGTATGTCACCTGATGGAACTCAAATTTGTACATGAACCGCTCGTACTCCAAAACTGCTTTTTCCGATTCCGCAAGTATATCATCGTCTACCTTGCCCACGGGCATTTTGCCGTCAAGAAACTTCTGCGCGTCATAAAAACAGGTGCGGATTATCCTGTTGAATACATTGGAAAGCAAAAATCCTTCCTTAACAACAGGGTCGCCCTCATCTTCTTTTGCGTTGGGATTAAGGGGTTTCGGCTGAAAGCTTACGCTTCTCATTCCCAAACCGAGACTTAAAAAGTGCATACGCAGCTGTTCCGCAGTATAATAATCCAAAAGCTCTGCCGCCATTGGAGGCTTTACAGCGCCGCTGCTTGAAGCCTTTTTGTCAAGGAACAGAATGTGGTGGTTTGCCACAAGAATTGGAAGCTGCAATTCACCCTCGGCAGGGGAGCAGGAAAGATTTTCTTTGCCTTGCAAAGCCATAAACATAGCCATTTCCGCAACGCCGTAAAAATAAATATTATCCTGACCTATGAACTGGTAAACCTGCGCGTCTTTGGAACACCAGTATTTTTTCCACTCCTCGGCATTGCGTCCGACAGATTCAAGGTACGCCTGCGTAAATGAGATAGGCGCCCACAGTGACTCAGGCCATACCCACACTGTGAGAGGCTCCTCATCCTCAAGGACGGGAGCGGGTACGCCCCACTCGATATTTCCAGTGAGACGAAAAGGCACAAGAGTCTTGCCCGTGCGGAAACGGATTCCCGCCGCAGAAAGGATTTCGCAGGACTTTTCTCGGTCAGTAAGGTTGTCAAATACTATAGTAAAGGAGGTTTTCTTAGGCTCCTCCAATAGTTCGTGCTTAGCGAGACTGCCTTTCAACTCCTCGTATTTTTCGCGGAAATCATTCATAATATAAATTACAGGCGGCTCCAAAAACTCGCTTATGGTTTTGTGGACTACCTGACGTACATTCTCCCGCTGCCTTAAATCGGCGGCGTATTCCCGCAGAATGTCATAGTGGTCGGTAAGCTTGAAGTACCAGTTTGCAGCGTCACGCATAACAGGAGTTTCACCCGTGAGCGTGCTTTTCGGGTCTATCAAATCCTTTGGCATATACTGGTGACCCAAATCGCACTCGTCCGCATAGCCCTTTTCCGACTGGCAGCCCTGCACGGGACACTTTCCCACGACCTGTCTGCCGTTAAGATAAGTACCCGCCTTTTCATCGTAAAACTGCGCCGACGTTATCTTTTGCAGATGACCGTTTTCGTAAAGCTTTCTTATGAACCGATCGGAGACCTTGTTGTGCACCTCGGCAGTCCTGCCAAGTCCCGACGCACCAAAAAGGTTAAGACTTATGCCGTAATCCTCAAGGGTTTTCTTCTGCGCCTCGTGATTGCTGCGGACAAAATTCTCTATAGTACCGCTGCCGCCCTGTTCCTCGATAAGCTTTCTGTAGCTTTCGGCTATAGGCGAGCCGTAGCAGTCTGTACCCGAGACAAAAATAACGTTTTCCGAGCCTATCCTGTCGCGGAGGAAACGTGCGTAAACGTCCGCAAAAACAAACACTCCGCCCACGTGACCGAAGTGGAGCTGCTTGTTGCCGTAGGGCATACCCCCTGTAATTACCGCTCTTTTCGGGAACGAGGGACGGTTGTCCCGAGAGGGCTTTTTGCTTTTATTATTTTCCATAATTACCACCTTGATGTTAATTAATTTTTAGCTCAATGTGAGTATCGCAAGGTCTCCGTTGTTGTTTTGACCCGCATTCTTGGCGGTGTTGATGACCGTACGCATAAGTTTTCCGCCTGTTGCGCGGACAGCCGAGTCAAAAGCGGTTATCGCCTTTACGAACTTCTCGTCGTCTGCTTCGGGAGTGTAGCAGGTTATCATTACCTTTATTGCGTTGTACAGCGCGCAGAAAAATACAAAATGATCCCAGAAGCTGAACTCTGGTTCTGCAAAAGGCAGAGTAAAATTCCACACATAGCTTATAGCTACATTTTCAATATAGTGGGACTTCTCTCCCGCCGCAAATTCGGAGAACAGCTTTCTTTTGCCGATATAGTTCTTTATTTCCACCATTTTAAGCGTTTCGGGACCCGATACGCCCAAATTCTTGTACACCGTGTTCAGCACGTCCTTGTACTCCGCATTTGGCTTTACAAGGGATTTAAG
>CAMWVF010000061.1 GCA_947177545.1 uncultured Clostridia bacterium
CTTTTACACATTACTTATTCGCAAATTTAACTTTGAGCTTTTTCCGAACGGGATTTCTGAAATAACGTTTTGTATACTTCAGAATTTTTTTCGCAAGCTTGTCGGTAAGCTCTCCGCCTTTAAGTCTCCATGCCCAGTTTCCTCCGCCTATTGTGGAGGGAATGTTCATTCTCGCTTCCGAACCGAGACCGAGGAAATCCTGCATTTGTATCACCGCAAGGTCAGCAACGCTGGAGTATGCAGTCCGTATCATACCCCAGTTAAAGCCTTCCTTTTTAGTAAGAGCCATATATTTCTTAGCACGCTTTTTAGTTGCTTTGTCGGAGCTTTCATACCAGCCCATAGCAGTGTCGTTGTCGTGAGTGCCGATATAAACAACGCCGTTCCTGCCGTAATTGTGGGGGAGATAATTGCTGTCCTCGCCGCCGAAAGCGAACTCCAGCACGTACATTCCCGGGTAGCCGCAAGCTTTCAGCATTTTGCGGACGTCCTCCGTCAGAAAGCCCAAGTCCTCCGCCACAAGGGGGACGTTGCCAAGCTCCGCCTTTATAGCGCGGAAAAGCTTTGTGGAGGGTCCGGGCAGCCATTCGCCTATCTCGGCAGTTTCGTTGCCGTATGGTATTGCGTAAAAGCTTTCAAAGCCGCGGAAGTGGTCTATCCTCGTCAGATCAAAAAGCCTGCACGAATATTTTACTCTGGAAATCCACCACTTGTAGCCTGTGCGCTCCATGTAGTCCCAGTCATACAAGGGATTGCCCCAAAGCTGCCCCGTAGGAGCAAAAGCGTCAGGAGGGCACCCTGCGACCTTTGTGGGTCTGCGGTCACCGTCAAGCATAAAAAGCTTCGGACTTGCCCATATATCGGAGCTGTCCATGGAAACATAGATAGGCATATCGCCGTAAATTTTTATACCCCGCGAATTTGCGTATTTTTTCAGCGCATAGTACTGCTCAAAAAATTTGTACTGAATAAATTTTATGCACCGCACTTCCTTTGACAGCATTTCGGAGTAACGCTTTAACGCTTCCGGCTTGCGGAGACGGATATCGTCCTCCCACTCCGTCCACATAACGCCTTTGAAGTGGTTTTTAACAGCCGTAAAGAGCGCGTAATCGTTGAGCCAAAAGCTGTTTTTAATACAGAACTTTTCAAAGTCCCCGATCTGCGTATCGTTTGCTGTGTCAAGAAATTTTTTGCACGCTTTTTTCAATACTATATATTTGAAGCTGTAAAGCTGAGCATAGTCGGCAAAGTCGTGTTTTTTCTCCATTATCTGTAGGTCGTTGTCGTTTTCGTCGATAAGACCTTCGTCGATAAGAGTCTCAATGTCGATAAGGAGCAGATTTCCCGCATATGCCGAATAGCTCTGATATGGCGAATCACCGAAGCCTGTGGGACCTATTGGCAGTATCTGCCAGTACTCCTGACCGCTTTTAACAAGAAATTTAACAAATTCACGGGCTTTCGCGCCCAAAGTGCCAATGCCGTATTTCCCCGATAAACTGGAAATGTGTAACAAAATTCCGCTGCTGTGCATATTGATCATTCCTTTGCAAATAATAGGAGTGCGCTCACCTTAAATCAGGTGAGTACACACCTTATTATACACTATATTTGTAAAATTATCAAGTAAATTTTATCAAGCATTGTGTATGATTTGAAAAAAAGCCGCGGAGCATTCCGCAAAATTGAAAGGGTGGTAATTTACCATGAATAATCAGAACCAGAATAAAAATAATAACCAGAGCACTAACCAGAAGAATAATCAGCAGAACAACAATCAGCAGCAGAACAGCAAGAACAACAAGCTTGACAACAGCAAGCAGAACGATCAGTAACCTCTTTCCTTATAAAAAAGGGCTTTCGGAAATTTCTCCGAAAGCCCTAATTTTTTGCGGACGCTTACTGCCGCTTTCTCCGTTTAAGACGGCGGAAATAATGCTCCGTGTCTTTGGCGATTATTTTGTTGAGCGCAAACAGCGCAACGAGGTTCGGGAACGCCATGAGACCGTTGAAAATGTCCGCAATAGTCCATACCGCAGATACGGTCATGTAAGGACCGATAAACACGGCAAGAATGTACAGCGCGCGGTAAATCATGACTGCCGTTTTGTTTTTGCCGCTGAGGTATTCAAGACACCTCTCTCCGTAGTAGTTCCAGCCCAAAATCGTTGTGAACGCAAAGAACACAAGGCATATCATCAGAATAAATGAGGCCGCGCTGCTTGGTAAAAAACTTAATCCCCTGCTGAAAGCGTCAGTTGTGACCTCTACGCCCTGCAAGCTCTCGTCCTGCCATGAGCCCATCATTATAATGGAAAGTCCCGTCATGGTGCATATTACAATAGTGTCTATGAAAGTACCCGTCATGGAGATAAGTCCCTGACGTACAGGCTCTTTTGTCTTTGCCGCAGCCGCAGCGATAGGAGCGGAACCGAGTCCCGATTCGTTGGAGAAAATTCCGCGTGCAACACCGTTCCGCATGGAGATCATTATCGAGGCGATCGCGCCGCCTGCTATGGGCTTTATTCCGAAAGCACCCTTGATAATTTCCCCGAAAGCCATAGGTATTTTTGTGAAATTTGTAACAAGCAGCACAATTACCGCCAGCACGTATAAAACCGCCATAAACGGCACAATTACCTGCGATACGCCGCTTATGCGCTTTATTCCGCCGATTATTACAAGTCCCGCAAAAATAGCAAGCACAAAGGCTGTAATTATCGTAACTATGGAATAGTCCATGCCGAAAATTTTAATAGTGTTCTCACCGTTTGGGTCGAAAAAGTTTGTTACCGCCGAGGAAATGCCGTTCACCTGTGAAAACGTGCCGATACCCATAAGTCCCACGCACGCGCCGAAAAACGCGAACAGCTTTGCAAGCCATTTCCACCTCTGACCCATTCCGTTTTCTATGTAGTAGAAAGGTCCGCCAAGCACGTGTCCCTCGCTGTCTATGGTGCGGTACTTTACTGCAAGGAAGCCCTCTGCGTACTTTGTAGCCATGCCGAAAAACGCGGCGACCCACATCCAGAAAAGCGCCCCCGGACCTCCCGCAAGCACGCCTATAGCTGTCGCAACGCCGACGATGTTTCCCGTACCGATAGTCGCCGAAAGAGCCGTGCAAAGCGAAGCAAAGCCGGAAACCTCACCCTTTGCGTCGTCCTCCTCCTCATGGAAAAGATATTTCAAAGCAAGAGGCAGCCGCCTCACTTGAATAAATCCCGTCTTAACGGTAAGAAGAATACCCGCCGAAAGGATAAGCACTATAAGGGGTACGCCCCACACCACGTCGTTGATTTTTGAAAGCAGTTCGCCGAAACTCACTTTATCATCTCCCGAAATGTAATTTTAAATCAAAAGGACAGGGCTTGCACAAAACGCAGCCCTGTCTTTTGAACAATAAAACAGTTTTGCAATTAAATCATAGAGCTTGTCTTAGGTATCCAGCCCTTTGATATGGGCTTGATACAGTTAATAATGTGATTTTTAATATTGGGGCAGAACAAAGCCCTGCGCTTAGCGGTAACCCTCGGGGAGATACGCCGTAACAAAGCTTTCTCCGGGAGCGGGGTCTGCGGAGTAGGTGTACTCGCTGCCGCCGAAAATTATAGCTTGTCTGAAACTCTTTTCTGTGTTTATAACACGCTTTTCAAGCTTGTCGCCGTATGGGCTGAACGCCTTTATTTCCTCAATGCTGTCGGAGGAAATGTTTCCGCTGTGGATAACAGTCCTGCCGTCCTTTGTGCCGAGGGGGAACTCGCTTGAAGCTGCCGTGTGAATGTTGAAGATACCGTTTATAATGGTTACGTTTTCAGAGCCGTAAGCGTCGCCTATGCCGACAGCGGTGTTTCCCTCGCAGAACAGGAAGAAGCTTCCGTAGCTTATGCTGATGTTGGCTTTGCTGTTCATTCCGCCGATACCCACGGAATTCTTTGCGTGGACGGTTATATCATAGTCGCCGCCGAGAATTGCAATATTTCCGCCGCCTCTTTCAAGAGTACCGATACCGCAGCAGTTGTCTCCCGAACATTCCGCAGTAATGTCGGAGTTGCACTCAATGTCCGCGGAGCCTTTCTTTGAACCGATAGCAACAACGCTTTGTCCGCTGCCTTCAAAGGTCAGGACGTTTCCGTTTATCTTTATCGCAACAGTTCCCGAAATTGCGCCTATGCCCACGGTCGCCGCGCCCTTGAGCTTGGAGTTTACCTCGCCGCCAATAATTCTTACAAGGGAGTCCTCAACGCCGTTTCCTCCGCCTATGCCCACAATGCTGTCACCCTTGCCGTTGATGTTCAGCCTGCCCTCAAGGTCGATAAGAATGTCACCGAAGCTTTGCAGACAGCTTCCGCCGATAATAACGCCATTGTTGTTTGTGGCGTTTATGTCAAGACTGCCGCTGCCAGTAAGGATAAATCTGCTTGTCTGGGGTACTCTTATTCCCTCGTAGGAGAACGCGTTCTCGCCGTCTATTTGCAGCATTACCTCGCAGTTTCTGCCCATGGTCAGTACAGGCGCGTCAAGGATACCGCTGTCAATATTCACATCTTTAAGACGAATAGTTCCGTTGTAGCCGTCCTCGCAGATGATGCGCAGGTTCACGGGGTGATTGGAATTTCCCGTAAGGAACGCAAAGGGGGACTTGACAGTAATATCAGTATAGCCCTCCACCGCAAGCTTGACAACGTCCACAGGGTCGGAGGCAGCTATGGTATAGGATTTTCTTGTATAGCCAACGTTCTGAATATTGATGTCCAGTATCTCGTTTTTGACCTCCTCGGGAATGTCTAAAAGAACCATAGCGTTGGGTTTGCTTGTGTAGAAGCCTTGAATAAGGTCAACGCCGAGAGTAATTACAGCGTCCAGCTCGCCGCGGGTCTCAACGCCCTCGGCAAGGGTCTTTATGCCATGATTTTTTGCAAAGTCTATCATGTTGGTAACAAGATGCCGCTTCTGACTTTCCGCGTCGATACCCGTAATAAGGGAACGGTCAATTTTTATGTAGTCGGGCTTTATAGACAAAAGGGTGGACTCATTTGCATAGCCTGTGCCGTAATCGTCCAAAGCGATTTGAGCGTGCCTGCTCTTGTAGCGGTCGAACAGGGTTTTTACCGTGGTCTCCGATATCTGACAGTTCTCGGTTACTTCAATGATAAGCTTGTCGAAAAGTCCGCCGTATTCGTCAAAAATCAAGCCGTACTCTTCATTTGTGATGAGGCAGTTAGGTATACTGTTTACAAAGAGCTTTTTGCCTCTGAATAAGTCCTGATTTTCGGACAGGTACTTTATTGTATTGGAAATTGTCAGCCATTCTATCTTGCCTGTCATTCCCTGCTGCTCGGCAATTTTTATAACGTCCAGGGGAAACAGCCTTATGCCGTCAATTTCCTTGGGACGCATAAGCGCCTCGTAGCCGAATATTTCGCCTGTGTGAGCGTCCACAACAGGCTGGAAATGGTACGCAATAAGGTTGCGGTCAACAATGCTGTTGAACACCTGTACCTTTTTAAAGTCAAAGGCGCTTGTGGCGTAGTTCTCATCGTTGAATTCAACTGGTACGGCGGCGGACGTGTTTTTCGCCTCGAATACGGCGTAGTCCACCGAGGAAAGCATACTTCCCGCATCGTGGTCAATGCCTTTGAAAAGTGCGTAGCCGCAATAAACTCTTATGTACTCCGAGCCGTCGATGTCTGCAAGAACCTCCGAAACATTTTTCAGCAGCTTGTCGGCATATTTCCTGCACCCCTCCTCGTATGTGTCCGTCAGCAGCAGACAGAATTCATAAGTTGCAGTCCTGCCCGCAAAAATGTTGTGAGGGTTTTCGTACCGCTTTATAGCCGCCGCAGCCTTGGAGCATATCTTGTCGGCAACGTGAGTGCCTTTAAAGGACGTTATTTTTTCAATACCGCTGACCAGAATGGTTATAAGTCCGATATAGCTTGTGTTTGCCGCAGTCGCCGAGCGTACCTTTGAGATAAACGCGTCGCGGCAGAGCATACCGGTCTCGCTGTCGTAATATTTCAGACTTTTAATAATATTTTTGCAGGAAACAAATTCGGAAACGTCCGAAACAACGGTAAGCTCATAATCAGCCGAGTCAAAGGTGCGTATGCGTATCCAGCTCTCGCTTTTCGCCGCCATATAAATGTCGGGAGCTGCGTCCGAAGGGGAGGATATCATTTCACACATAAGCTTTTTGTATTCGGTATCGTCAAGAGTGTCCGAGGGGACATTAAGTCCCGAAAAGCCTGCAAGGTCGCCGCAGATATGGGCGGTCTCGGCTTTTTTGTCATAGTATATTTCGGAGTACTTGTCGTATTTTTTTTCAAGCTCTTTTTCCGCAGAAATACGCTTTTTTTCGCCGTCAATGATAAATTTCAGGGTAATGCTTATACCCACCGCCGCCAAACCCGCAATAACAATAGCTGCCGCCTTGTAAGCAGGGAGAAAAGCCGCCGCAGCCGCTGCTGCAAGCATTAACACAGTTCCCGCATAAGAAATCGCAATAAGTTTTTTAAAGCCTTTATTAGTATTCATATTTGCCGCTGAGCCTCATAAAATGAAGCCTTTCCTCCTTTTAGATTAAAACAAAAAATATCTTTTTAAAGTTCAATGTTCATGAGGG
>CAMWVF010000062.1 GCA_947177545.1 uncultured Clostridia bacterium
TAAAATTTACAGCATTTATTATATATACAAATCAAGAGCCAAAAAAACCTTTTTTTCTAAAAAAGTTTGTAGCATTGCACAATATTTTTCACGTTTTTCAGCAATTTCGACTATGCAAAATTTTCGTAAGACTCTGCAAGCTGCTCAAACTCTGCCGCCCCGTTAGTAATATCTGTAACCTTTTCCACAAATTTTTCCACAAAACTTTTCTTGACGATAAGCTTTACCGTAACATTTTCCGCGAACTCCGTATCCAGAATTTTTGCCTCAAACTCAGGTATAACGTGACCTATTTTGCCGTACATATTATAGTCCACCGTAACGTTAATGGGATTGCACCTGCACATAGCAAGCCTTTCGGAGGCGTCCACAGCAATTTTGGCGCTGTGAGAGTAGGCGCGGACAAGTCCCCCGCCGCCAAGAAGTATTCCCCCGAAATAGCGGGTAACAACGCAGCACACATCGGTAAGACCCTCCTTGTTCAGGACATTCAGTACGGGCATACCCGCTGTACCCTGCGGCTCACCGTCATCGGAATACCCCGAGGTATTGCCGTCCCTTACCACGTACGCATAGACGTTATGGGTTGCCTTACGGTGCTTTGCCCGAATTTCGTTAATAAAGTCCACCGCCTCGTCGGAACTCTCAACGTGCTTTATATATCCGATAAACTCGGATTTCTTCTCGGTAAAGGAAGCTTCCGCAAAGCCTTTTATTGTAGAAAAGTCAGTATTTTCCATAATTACCCTCTAATAAAAATAAGCCTGCGTAAAATTTAATACGCAGGCAGACTGATTACTTATCCATACCAAAACGCTTCTTGAATCTGTCAACACGACCGCCCGTATCAACAAGCTTCTGTTTGCCTGTGTAGAAGGGGTGGCACTTTGAACAAATTTCAACCCTGATATTCTCCTTTGTAGAACGTGTCTTAATCACATTTCCGCAGGCACAGGTAATAGTGGTCTCTTTGTAATCGGGGTGGATTCCCTCTTTCATAATAACACCTCATTTCTTCCAATAATATATGATTGCATAGCAGCCCATCACATAATATCGGACAGTAGTGCTACAAAAATCACTTACAGAAATGTATTATACCACATTACACACATTTTGTCAATAGGTTTTTACAAAAAAGTTTCCCCTCAAAGTCATAAAGACCGAGGGGAGACTTTTCTTAAAAGGAAGTTTTATGAAAGAACAACGAGATATTCGCCGCCCTGTTTAACGTTGTCAAATTCGCACTGACCGTTGCTCTGAACAGCGGAACGCGAAACCAGTGAAAGTGTGTTTTCGGAAGCATTGTAGCGGTAAAGCTTAGCGCTGCAGCCTGCGCGCTTTGAGTTGAACTTAACAGTTACTGAAGCGTCTGCTCCGAAAGAGCCGCCGTTGATAGTGAACTGTGAAGAGCTTACGCCGCTATTAGCCTTTACTGCCTTTTTCTTGAGAGACGAGGGGATACTGGTGGAACCGTATCTTACAGTGGGGCTGATAGCGCTTGTGCTTGTGATATCATTACCGTTAAGAGTAAATACAGCACCGTTGCTTAACTTGAAGCTGATAGTAACGTTCTTGCCCTTGAGAGCCTTAAGTACAGTTTCGGGGATTTCGGTCTCAGTCTTCATATTTACAGTATAGGAAGAACCTGCTTTTGCAGCAGTAATGGTTCTTGCAACAGATGTCCAGCCCTTTAAGTTGCCGATAGTAACTGTGCTGGTGTCCTTTGTAGTAGTTGAAGTGCCTCCGAGACCGGTATTTCCGCCAAGCAAATAATAATAGTAGTAGTAGTTAGGATCATTATAACCGTTATAATATCCGTTATAACCATAGCCGTAAGTATTAAGATATGAAGCTGTATAAGCGGAATTTGTTATTGTTCTTACAGTATAACCGCTGGGTGTAGCAGCGTTGGCAGCAGCAAGAGTATCATAGTATTTGCCTGTGTAAGGCGAATAATAAACGGTGTAAGTACCTGTTGCTGCAGCGGATACATATACAGCGGTTGAAGGACGATTAGAAGACGTATAATAACGACCGGTTGCCGGATCAAAATAACACCTTGAGGACGTATATGAATATCCTGATTCAACAGGACGTGTTGTAAAACTTACATTACCAACAGTAGCAACCAATGAATAATAATTTGGGTAATATACTCCGTTATATATATATACAGTATCGGAAGCATATCTGTTGCTTGTGGAAATAGAATATGACGTGTTGCCTGTATTACCTATATAAATAATATCATTACCCAAACCTGAACTTGTATAAATGCCTTGAGTATAGTTAAACCAACACTTGTTGTTTAAAGACCATTTTTCATCAGGCAAAAGAGTTTTGGTGGTGTAATTACTTCCAAGGGTAGGTTCCGCCTGCTGCATAGCATTAATGTTAGGATAATATAATCCTGTGACCTCACTTCTATACGAATATGTAGGGTCTGCATAGCGAGAGGTAATATTGTTAATATTAACTCCTGTAGCACCCATGTTTATTGAAGAAGCCTTGTAGGTAAATGCACCATTTGATGCCGGAGTAACTTTACCTGTTGCAGTATCATAATCAAATTTATTGCTTGTTCCGGAAAAAACAGATGACACATTAGTAACTTTTACAGGTTTAATTTCTACACCATTATTGTCTATTTTTCCTGAAACAGCCGCTTTTGCTTGAGCTTCAGAAACATAATACTCTTCAACAAGAGTATTATTTGAGGCATACAACACCTTATAAAGACTGTCAAATGACATAGTTGCATCAGCACTTGAAACAATACTAAATGCGGGTACAGCTGTAAGAGCTGCAATGCTTAAGGCAGCGATCCTGCCAAATGTCTTCTTTTTCATTTTAAATATCTCCTTTTCAAATTAAACTTAATGATTTGCGTCTGCATAAATCATGTTACTTAAATTATACCATATAATTTTCTATTATGCAATAGTTATTCTGCGAAAAAATATTACAACTTTATGACAGATAGTTCAAAAACAGGGCTAAAAGTTACAAAACGGCTACAAATTGGTTACAGGCTGTAACCTTTTTGCAGAATTCCCATAAAATTACTGCATTTCTATCTTGGCTGTAAACTCCTCGGCGCAGGGACGAATTTCCTTTGAAGCAAGTCCGTAAAGATTTGTCGCTCTGTTAGAAATATCTGCAAATCGCAAAATCGGCGGCTTCTGCTCCTTGATGATATCGCTCAAAGAGGTATTGAACGGGATAGCAAGCTTGTTTTCCTCTGCCTTTTCCTTTGAGGCTTTGAGTATCTCCGCGCCCTTTTCGTTAAAGGCAAGCACTCTGCCGTATGGTGGCATTATCATCAAATCGGTATTTTTTGTGCCGATATAAAGGTTCAGCAGTATTCTTCTCAAACGGGCAGCGGTAAGGTGCTTGCCGCTTGCCTTTTCGATAAATTCATCGATAGAATTGCTGTCGATACCCGTTTTAAAGATAAGGTTTGCCAGATTTTGGTCTATGTCTGGACACTCCGCTATCATTGGAGGAATTGTTGAACGCAGCACGTAGAGAAGCTCTCTTTCAAGATTGTCAAAATATGCCAGTTTATTTTTGTCCTCATATTCCTTAGCAAGCTTTTCCATATCCTTGGGGACGTACTTCCCTATATCTTCGCCGTCCTCAATCATTTCACGGATAAGAGTGCCGCTTGCAATGCTCTCGGAAGCCTCCCCGCTGTCGTGAGCCGCGCCCTTGCGCTTAACGGTAAAGGTCTCGAAATCAAGTCCCAACAGCTTCATTGCTTTAAGATACTCAACTGCAAGGGTGTTGTTGGGGGAATCGAAAACGTCCGCAAGAATGGGGCCGTTTTCAATGGCTATAGCCTGCTGCATCGCGGCCGGGAAAGACATTCCGCCGTTCATGTGCGGTCTTACCTTTTCCTCCATATTTTCCTTTGTAGACATGGCAAGAGAAGCCATTGCGGCGTTTTTAAGAAGCTCTATATCTCCGCACTCGCTGCCGAAGGAAATGCCGTCCACACAGCCGAGAGCCCCCAGCATCATAACGCCTGCGCGGGCGAAAAAGTTTGCGCTTGAAAGTGAGTATACCACAGGCATTTCAACAACAAGGTCAACACCGTTGTTTACTGCGACCTTGGCTCTTGCGTATTTGTCTATCATAGCCACGTCGCCCCTCTGGACGTAGTTGCCGCTCATAATGGCAACGATATGGGTCGCACCCTGCTTGCGGGTCTCCTCAATTTGATAAATATGACCGTTATGGAACGGGTTGTATTCACAAATAATTCCGTAAGTTTTCATCAGTTTAAATTCCTCCGATTTTGTTAGTTCTAATTATTATACCATATTTATTTCCTTTTGGCAAGCATTTTATTTTGAAACGGTAAATTTTTTTCGCAAAAAATTACTAAAAAGAACATTTACCCCTTGATTTTTTTCGGGGAAAGTGCTAAAATATTCATAGATATTTTTATTTGAAAGGTTGATATATATGTTAATTCTTGTAGTAAACGCAGGAAGCTCCTCTCTCAAGTACCAGATCCTGAACATGGACGATGAAAGCGTTATCGCTAAAGGCAACTGCGACAGAATCGGTATCGACGGTCATATTGCCCACAAGACCTTCGACGGCAGAACTGTTGACGCGGACTGCAATTTTCCAACTCACACCGAGGCTTTTGAAAAGCTTGTTGAAGTCCTTACAACAGGCGATGCTTCCGTTATCAAGTCAATGGACGAAATTTCTGCTGTAGGTCACAGAATTGTACAGGGTGCGGAGGTTTTCGACAAGACCACACTTGTTACCGATGAGGTAATCCAGCAGATAGACGATTTGCAGGATCTTGCTCCCGTACATAATCACCCCCACGCTCTTGCGCTTTGGGCTTGTAAAAAGGTTCTCCCGGAAAACGTTCCACAGGTCGTTGTTTTCGACACAGCTTTCCACCAGACAATGCCCGAAAAGGCTTTTATGTACGGTCTTCCCTACGATGATTATGAGAAATACCACGTAAGAAAATACGGTTTCCACGGTACTTCTCACAGGTTCGTTTCCGCAGCGCTTGCAGAAGCAATGGGCAAAGACATCAAAGACCTGAAGATAGTTTCCTGCCACCTTGGCAACGGTTCTTCCATAACTGCGGTACAGGGCGGAAAGTCCATAGACACATCAATGGGCTTTACTCCACTTGACGGCGTTGTAATGGGCACAAGAACGGGCAGCGTTGACCCCTCCGCTGTAACCTTTGTTGCCGAAAAGCATGGATTTACCACAAAGGAAATGAGCGACTACATGAACAAGAAATCCGGCTTCTTGGGCGTATCGGGCGTTTCCTCGGACAACCGTGACATTTCCGGCGCTGCGGCTCACGGCGATAAAAGAGCTAAATTGGTTTCCGAAATGCTCCAGTACGAGATAAAGAAGTATATTGGCTCTTACGCTGCTGCTATGAACGGTCTTGACGCTGTTCTGTTCACGGGCGGTATCGGTGAAAACGCTTCCGAAGTCCGCGAGGGTGTTTGCGCTGACATGGATTTCTTCGGTATCAAAATCGACAACGAGCTGAATAAGACTATTCACGGCGAACTGAAAAAAATCTCTACGGCGGACTCTAAGGTTGAGGTTTGGGTAGTTCCCACCAACGAGGAGCTTCTTATTGCAAGAGATACGTTGGAACTTATCAGTAAATAATATCTTTTGAAATACTTGAATAGGGCGGGTCAGGCATCTGTATGAAGATGTTTTGCTCCCGCCCTTAGTTTTACCGAGGGAGGGTGGCGATTATGTTCCGAAAAATTATTGTGATAGGCAGCCCCGGGGCGGGAAAAAGCACGTTTTCACGGCAATTGCGTGACATTACTGATTTGCCGCTTTATCACCTTGACATGATCAATCACAAACCCGACAGGACTACTGTCACAAGGGAAGAATTTGACAGTCGGCTGGACGAAATTTTACGTACCGACAATTGGATAATCGACGGCAACTATCAGCGGACCATTGAAATGCGTTTGGAAAAATGCGATACGGTGTTTTTGCTGGACTTTCCGTTGGACGTTTGTCTGGCGGGAGCAGCATCAAGAGTCGGCAAAAAGCGTGAGGATATGCCTTGGATCGAGAACGAACTTGACGAGGAGTTCAGGCAGTGGATAGTTGATTTTCCTAAGGAAAAGCTGCCCGAAATATACCAAATGCTGGATAAATATAGTGAGAAAAATGTTATAATTTTCAAATCAAGGCAAGAGACGGACGAATATTTACAAAAATTAGAAAAGGAGTACCGAAATGACTAAGGAAAAAATTGACAGGATAAATGAGCTGGCGAGGAAATCCCGCACGGCGGAGGGACTTACAGAGGCGGAAAAATCCGAGCAGGCGGCTTTGCGGCAGGAGTACCGCGACGGCGTGAAAGCCAATTTAGAGGGTCAGCTGAAAAATATTGAGATTGTTGACAAGGAGTAATTCATGGAAATAATTGACTATTTCAAATCGGATAACCAAAACCACTGGCTTGCGGAGATAAAAAAGGGAGATTGGAGAGCGATACCCACTCTTGTGCGGTTTATCGAGGAAAATTCCTTTCACGAAAATCTCGGCGAGGGTACTCTGCTGCTTCTCACC
>CAMWVF010000063.1 GCA_947177545.1 uncultured Clostridia bacterium
CAGGATCATTAACAGCCGATGCTGTTTTGATAATATTATCATTAAGGAGGTCCAAAAATGAAAAAAATTGTTATGAAAGTGATGGCGGCAGCAGCTGAAAAGAGCATTGCAATCGCGAACAAGACTACTTGCTGGGGTTGGAGTTATCATCCCAAGGCACCCAAGAACATCAAGAACTTCAAAAAGTAATCCGTCTCACGAGAGGGTGCGAATGCAATGCCTTTTTCGCACCCTCTTAAACTTTTATTTATTGTATTTAGATAATGTACGCATAATTTTTAGCGATACTGAAAAGGTAACCGCAGCATTTTGTCGACACATGGAAAAATTCAAATAAATTTCCTGCTGTTTCAATCGACAGACTAAAATTAGCCATGCCGATAAAAATAATGGCAGGAAGGACACAGCGTGAACATAGGCAATATAAATATTTTCATAGATAAAATTATTTGGATAAATTTCGTTAACTTCAATACAGCCCGCAAAACAACAAAAGGTTTTGCGGGCTGTATTTTTTGTAAAACGTTTTCAGTCAAACACATAAGAGGACCTCCGTTCTGATTTGATCAACAGACCAAATCAAAAAGAACGGAGGACTTTTTTATGTCTGAAAATAAATATTATATTTACATTAACGGCAGCAAGATTGCCGTAAGCAAGGAACTGTACGATTATGATCGGCAATCCGAAAGAAAGATTACATATGCGGAAGTCGACAGAAAAACAGAGCGGTTCAAGGCAGATCAAGACAAGCTTAAAGCAGAATTCATTCCGAGCCTTTAAGATTCGCTGGACAGACTGTCGGAGATTGGCGAGCAGTTTGCCGAAAAGAATTCCGATTTCAGCGGCTATGCCGAGATGCGGATAGACCTCCGGCGAGCCTTGGAGCGGCTTTCACATAACGAACGGGAGCTTATTTATAAGCTCTTTTTTTTATGCCAAACCGAAAGAGAGGTTGCTGATGAACTTGGTATTTACCATAACGCCGTGCATAAAAAGAAGCTTGCAATTTTGGCAAAATTGCATAAGTTTTTGAAAAATTAAAATTTCAGGTGTGCAAGAGGTGTTCCCCAGCGGCAAAGAATATGAGAGGTAAAATTACCTTTCGGTAAACTTGAAAATTGAATATCAGTATTTCAGATACGTTACTCTATGCAGCCCGCAAGGGAAAAGCGACAGAAAACGCTTCGCCATGACGTTAAATGATTTCATGCAGGACAAGCACGGCGCTTAGCCGACGAGCATTGTCTCCAAAACTTCCTGCCCCCGATCTCACAGCCGAGCGATAAAAGCGTTTTCCAAAGACCGACCGGCAAACGGTCTCCGCCATGACCTGCATAGACCATAATGATACTTCCGTCCGGTCATAGAATCACGCAGTGAGGGCGGCTTTGCGAGACCCGCATCGGGGCGAAACCCATGATGTCTGCCAAGACAGTCTGAAATATTCCCTCAGGTGGCAGAAATGCTTCCTTGTTTAGCCGGGGTGGTCTGGGACAAATACGGCGTTACAGGCTGATCAAATGCGGAGATGATCCGCTTAAACGCGGCGGCTTTCTTAAACAGAGTCGCTGCAATATATTTTGATTTCCGGTCAAAAGTGCAAAAAATCCGCACATCTTTATTTGATTTTGTTCTGCACCTTTTGATCGGAAATTCAATTACATAACGAAAGGACAAAAAATATGGATAAAAAAATCAGGCGCGGCGATATTTATTACGCAAATTTAGACCCTGTCGTTGGCAGCGAGCAGGGCGGTATCCGTCCCGTTCTCATAATTCAAAATAACAAGGGAAACAAATTCAGCCGTACCACAATTGCGGCTCCGATTACTTCAAAAAGAACACAGAATTCTCTCCCCGTCCATGTTTTTCTTACGAAAAAATATACGGGGCTTGAAGATAATTCCTGCATACTTATGGAGCAGCTCCGTGTTATTGACAAGCGCAGACTTCTGAATAAAGTCGGATACGCAGACGCTTTTGTAATGAAGCAGGTAGACAGCGCGATCCGCGTCAGTACAGGACTTAAAAAAGAATATAACTAAAGGGTGATATTATGGAAAATCATAAAACAGCATTGCTTTACTGCCATGCGGATAAATGGGAAGGTAAAAACGAAATATCCCGTCAGGTGCTTATTCTCTGCGATTTTTGCAAAAGCAGAGGATTGTATATTCACGGCGTTTCCAAACGGATCGGCGAACGAAAGCCTCCCGAAAGCTTCAGCGGTTCGGATTATCTTTTGGTGACCGATTTTAACAAAATTTCAATTGATTCCGCAAAGCTTGCGGAATATATAAAATACGCAGAAAACCTCGGTACAAAAGTAGTCGAGATCAATGCAGCGGTTGAGGTGTAGAAAATGATAGACAACGAAGCGGTATTGCAATACAAATTCTACTTGTGCAGAAAATTTCTTGAAAAGCTCCTGCACGAGGGCCTGATTTCGGAACATCAGCGTAAAAAAACAGAAGCTGCCGTTCTGAAAAAATTAACGGTTTGAACTCCCGAAAAATAATTCCCTTTTTGTTGGTTTTGGCAGGATGAACCGTAGATATTTCATTGGCTTTGGTGATGGATAAATCGCCGCGGTTCAGGTATAATGTGTCTTGAAAGGAGTGGTAGAATGGCTGAAATAACGGTGATTCCCGCTGCGGAAAAATGCGGAGAAATTATCAGGACCGCCGCATACGCGAGAGTATCAAGCGACAGCGCGGATCAGCTTAATTCCTTCGCGGCGCAGATACGGTACTACAGCGAACTTATGAAAAACAGCTCCGACGCTGTGCTGGTGGATATTTACGCCGACGAGGGAATTTCGGGAACGAGTTCCGCAAAGAGAGACGAGTTCCAAAGGCTTATGCGCGACTGCCGAAAGGGAAAAATCGACCGTATCCTAACCAAGTCGGTATCGCGATTCGCTCGAAATACAAAGGACTGCCTTGAAGCGGTTCGGGAGCTTAAATCGATAGGCATATCGGTGTATTTTGAAAAAGAAAATATTGATACCGCCGAGATAAGTTCTGAAATGCTTCTGACGATGCACAGCGTGTTCGCCCAAGAGGAATCGCTGTCAATATCCAAGAACTGCCGAATGGGTATACTGAAAAGAATGCAGGAAGCCTCGTATGTGCCGAACACCGCGCCATACGGCTACCGAAAAACGGACGGCAAGTTTGTAATACACGAATCCGAAGCGGAAATTGTACAGCGTATTTTTAATGAGTATTTGAACGGTATAGGATTGAATGAGATAGCTCAAAAGCTTAATTCCGAAAAAATCCCGAAATGGAAAAATATGAACTGGACCTACAGGAGCATAAGCTACATTCTATCAAATGAAAAATATCTGGGCGACTCCAAATATCATAAATGGTACACTTCCGATTCCCTGCCGTTCAGAAGCGTTGAGAACCGCGGTGAAAAGGAAATGCTGTACGCAAACAGCACCCACGACGCTATAATTGAAAAATCGATATTCAATAGAGTACAGATTTTATTAAAAAAGCGCGGCGCGCCAAATGTCGGGAAAGCTTCCGACAGCAGTCCGCTCAGAAAGAAAATATACTGTCAATGCTGCGGAGTGACGTTCAAGCGCAGAGCCGTAAACGGAAAACTTTATTGGGTATGCAGAAATCATGACGCTTCCGCCGAAAACTGCGGCATACTTCCCATACCCGAACCCGAAATATACAGCGCGTTCATACGCCTGCAAAATAAGCTTGCGGCAAACTGCAAAAATATCCTGTCCCCTATGCTCAGACAGCTTCGGGAGCTTGCCGATAAAGGAATATCGGGAAATGCTCAGATAGCGGAAATCCGAAAGGAAATTGCTGAGGTAAAAAATCAGCGGCACCTTATGGCAACGCTGAAATCTCAAGGGATTCTGGACGCGGCATACTATACCGAGCATTCATCGCAGCTTGACAGAAAACTTCTGAGTCTGCAAAATCAACTTCACAGCCTTATGGGAAACGACGAGGACGATGCGGAGATCGACGGCATAAAACTTCTCATATCGGTTTTTGAAAACGCCGATCCAATAACGGAATTCGACGAGATACTATTCGGGCAGGTCGTTGAAAAAATGATCGTTCGGTCAAGTACGGAGCTGACGTTCAGGCTTGCGGGCGGCGTTGAATTTACCGAAAAAATTCGCAGAAAGGAGCGGTGCGGGAAATGAAAAAGAACAGGAATATCCCCTTCGGCTACTGCATGATAAACGGAAAATATGCCGTGAATACTGTTGAAGCCGCCGCGGTAAAACAGATTTTTACCGAATATTCCAACGGAAAATCTCTTAACGAAATTGCCGCAAAAATGACCGTACCGTATCATTCGGACAAGCCTGTCTGGAACAAAAATATGGTAAAGCGTGTGCTTGAAAATCGGCGGTACATAGGCGAATGCGGTTATCCGCAAATTATTGAGAGCCAAATTTTTAACGATGTGCAGAACATAAAATCGGAGAAAAATACCCGTACCAAAACTAAAAATAAAGTGCCGGAAATTGAGGAGCTTCCGCCGATACGGGAATATGAAATTACCGATAAAATTCGGTATATAACGAATGAAATAAACCGTTTGCTGGACGCTCCCAACGCGGACAGAAATGAAATAAAGTGTCTCATTTTTAAATGTGCCGAGGTAAAATATAATGTTCTTTGAAAGGATGTGAAATTATGCAACCACAAGTAATTGTGATTCCCGCAAGGTCGGAAGTCAAAAATAATATGTCCCAAAGGCAGCTTAATGTTGCGGCGTACTGCCGCGTCAGCACCGATGAGGACGAGCAGGAAACAAGCTTCGAGGCGCAGATAAGCTACTACACCGAAAAGATAAACGGCAGCGCGGGTTGGCGCATGGCGGGCATTTTTGCGGACGAGGGCATTACAGGAACCGTTGACACAAAACGTCCCGAATTTTTAAAAATGATTCGACTTTGCAGAAATAAAAAAATTGATCTGATTTTAACGAAATCCATTTCGAGATTCGCCCGAAATACTGTGGACTGTCTGAAATATGTCCGCGAACTGAAATCTTTGGGTATAGGAGTTATCTTCGAAAAAGAAAATATCGACACCATGCGTATCGACAGCGAAATGCTGCTGACGGTAATGAGCAGTTTCGCCCAAGCAGAGTCTGAGTCAATCAGCAAGAATGTGTCCTGGGGAATACGCCAAAGCTTTAAATCGGGGAAAGTTCCAATAAACTACAAATTTATGCTCGGCTACAGAAAGGGCGCTGACGGAAAGCCGGAAATCGTTCCCGATGAAGCCGAGGTCGTCAAAGAAATTTTTCGGAAATACCTTGACGGCTGCA
Organism: uncultured Clostridia bacterium; assembly: GCA_947177545.1. Classification (GTDB taxonomy): domain Bacteria; phylum Bacillota; class Clostridia; order Oscillospirales; family Ruminococcaceae; genus RGIG8773. The sequence continues at coordinate 5,326 of CAMWVF010000063.1, forward strand.
GTCAGAATCAAATTGCCGATTATCTGAATGGCAGAGGTATTCTTACAAAAGCAGGCAAAAAATGGTACGATATTACTGTCTCCAACATTCTCACCAATGAGAAATACACGGGAGACGCGATACTGCAAAAGACCTATGTACTTGACTGTATCAGTAAAAAACGCTGCGTCAACAACGGCGAGCTTCCGAAATACCTGGTGAAAGGTCACCACGAGGCTATAATTTCACACTTGGAATTCGATCGTGTACAGGCTGAAATGGCTCGGCGAAAAAGCAAGCGGAAGATCGCCGAGAAGCTGACCAAGACCGAGAACGGCAAGTACAGCGCAAAATTCGCCCTGTCCGAGCTGCTGATATGTGGGGAATGCGGTACTCCCTATCGCCGAGTTACATGGACGGCAAAAGGCTTCAAGGAGATAAAGTGGCGGTGCGTGAGCCGCTTGCAGTACGGGAAAAAATACTGCCATAACTCGCCTACCATTGCCGAGGAAACGCTCCACCGAGCAATTGTGGAGGCTATAAACGATTTCTGTAAAGTACAGTCGGAGGTGTCCCAAACCCTGCGGGAAAGCCTAACGGAAGTCCTTGACCCAAGTCTGAATGGCAGCGTTAAGGCTGCGCAGGAGCGTATCTCCGAACTGAGCAGAAATATTGACGAGCTGATTAAGATTGCGGCTTCGGGTAACGCGGAAGATTCCATGACTGACATTCAGAAATTCAGCAATGAAATGACTGCTCTGCGGGAATTTATTGAGTCCGAAAAGGCAAAACAATCGGCGGCGGAAAAGGATAATCGACAGCTTGAAACGGTACTTGATATGCTGGAAAAAGAAGATTTCCGACTGACCGAGTATGACGATGTGGCGGTTAGGCACTTGATAGAGTACATAAAGGTGATCGACAAAAACACTCTGCTGATATGCTTTAAGGGCGGTTTTGAGGTCAGAAAGGAGATTTGATAGTGGAAATTGAGATACCAATACAACTTTACGAACTGCTGCTGAAAGAAGCGGCGGAAAGGGATTTCGCGGTTGAAGAAATTGCGGAATCAGCTTTCAGAAATTATATGGAGAGGAATGAGGACAGTGCCGGATAATGAAAAGAAAGGAATTACGGTCAAGATTGACGCGGGACTTCACGCGGAGGTAAGGCAGTATCTTGAAAGCCACGGAATGACGATGGCTGAGTTTGTTGCACAGGCTCTGCAGGACGAGCTGCATCCGAAAATAAATATGAGGGAGGAAAATGGCA
>CAMWVF010000064.1 GCA_947177545.1 uncultured Clostridia bacterium
AAAGAAGCTATAGGGCAGGACGCTGCCGTTATTGCAACAGGCGGACTTGCACCCGTTATTTTGCCGTATTGCAGGGAAAAATTTATTTTGGACGAAACCTTGCTTATCGACGGCTTGTACACTCTTTACAAAAAGAACGTCTAAAAAAAGCTAAAGCTTAAAAAGCTAAAGCTTTTGCCGAATATTCCGAAAATTACGCGGGACCCTATTGAAAGGGCTTGCAGTAGGAGGAATTTTTTATGTCAAACACAAGAGAAAAAACACTTATGCTAACAAGAATGGGTATCTTTACCGCAATTGTTATCGTGCTTCAGCTTTTAGCGGCAACGCTTGCGAGAGCGGGAATTTTTACGGTTTCATTGGTACTGGTGCCTATCGTTATCGGTTCGGCGCTTTACGGTTGGAAGGCGGGAACATGGCTCGGCTTTGTTTTCGGAGTGATAGTCCTGCTTACCGATGCGGGAACTTTCCTCGCGATCAATGTTTTCGGAACTGTCTTGGTTTGCCTGCTCAAGGGTATGCTTGCGGGAGCGGCTGCGGCAGGAGTATACAAGCTTCTTGAAAACAAAAACCGCTGGGCGGCTATACTTGCTGCCGCTGTGGTTTGCCCGATAGTAAACACGGGAGTTTTTCTTTTGGGCTGTGCGTTGTTTTTCTATGACACCCTTGCCGAATGGGCTGCGGGAATGGGCTTTGACAACGTTGGAACATACATGATAGTGGGACTTGTAGGATTTAATTTCCTGTTTGAATTAGGCGCAAATTTAGTTTTAAGTCCTATAGTTATGCGTCTGCTTAACATTGTTAAAAAGCCTGCTGTTCAGGCGTAAGTTCTATAAAAATAAAACATCTGACACCTTACCCCTATTGGCATATCCTGTCAATAGGGGTAAAATGCTTCCGTGGGCAGGCATTTTTATGTGCGTTCAAATATTGACAGTCCTTTGGGATATGTGATATAATATACGCATAAGCTTTAACGACTCCGATTTGTCCCTGAGAACGAAAGGAATGGATTGTTATGAATATTAAAAAGCTTGCAGCCTTGTCTGCGGCGGTGATAATGACCTTGACGCTTACTGCCTGCAACGCAGACGGCGCGGCAAGAAAATACAAAAAGCTTTATTCCGAGGAAAATTACAGCGAGGCTTTGGACGGCTTTTTGCAGATAGATGCCGAAAAGCTGAAAAATTTTGCCGAGGAAGAGTACTATTACCTTATCGGCAACTGTTATATGCATATGGAGGATTACGAAAAGGCTTTGGCTTATCAGGAAAAATGCACTGAGCTTGCTCCCGAGTATTTCAAGGCTTGGGTGAATATGGGTGTTGCCTATAAGCGGTTGGGAAACAGCGAAAAGGCGTATGAGTGCTACGATACCGCTTTGCAGTACGACACACAGGATTATGCTCCCTTTTATATAAGTCTGGGGGCTTCCTACATTGAGAGGGGCAAGCCCGTTTCGGCTGTTGAGTATCTGGAAAAGGCACAGCGCCTCGACCCCGAAAACGCGGATATTTATGCGTTCCTTGCCATTGCTTACGCCATGGAGATAGAGCCGGAAAAGTCCGACGAGGCGTACAAAACGGCGGAGGCTATGGGGTACCCGCAAATGGATAAGATAAGGGAGCAGCTTAACAAAATAAGATAAGCACAATAAAATCTTCGACATGAAAAAACCAGCCTTTCGGCCGGTTTTTTCGACAAACTTACATCGCCCATAAGGGCGGTGTTTTATTTTTTACTGAAAATCCTGTAAATTGTCCTCGGCAATTATAATTACGTCATGAGGGTCAATACCCTCGTCTCCGCATGGGCAATGATGATGAGGAGGACGGGGAGGTCTCGGTTCCTGATGACAAGGAGGCATTGGAGGTCTTGGAGCCGGAGGACAACAGCAGCAATGATGAGGAGGTCTGTGCATACAGTCCTGCTCAAGCCTCATGAAAATAAACGACACGCCGTTTGCAGAATCGCAGCAGCAGCGTACACGTCTTGTCTGGGAGCGTGGTGAAGCGCAGATACCGCCTGTTACCGTTACTGCATATTCTCCCTCGGAGGGCAGAGTGAAGATAATTGAGTTCCCCCCCGCGACCTTGCCTGAGGCAACAAGCTCGCCGCTTCTGTTCCTTACGGCTACGTCAAAATAATTTTGGGGAAAAGTGCAGGGCGTGTAATCGTCGTCCACCGTTACCGCAAGCCTGCACTGACATGTCGCTGCTCCCGCGTTGCTGCCGCAGGAGCAGTCCGCTGTATTTGAATTGCTTACGCTGTTTATCGTGTAATTGTTATTTGAACAGCTTGCACATGACATATGATTCAGTCCTTTCGCAAAGCGAAAATTTGCACGGCAGCTCAAGCTTCAGCCGTACACCTCATTATATGCGCAGCATATTCAAAATGTTAATCGGGCAAAATTCCCCTGTCCCGAGCGTCGTCAAGAAGTCCGAATATATAATCGGAAATTTCCTTTGAACCGTCCTTCAGTAAGGCGTTCCTGCCTGCCACCTGCTCGTAACGGATACCGTGTTCCTGCCATGAAATACCGTTCCTGCTCAAATTAAGGAGCAGAGGCTGTATCCTATCCATAACGGCGGCAAATTTGCTTTCTGGAGTTTTTCTCTCCTCAAATTCACGCCATAGGGCAAAAAACTCCTCCTCAAAGTCCTTTGGCAAAAGCCCGAAAAGACGCTTTGCAGCAGCATTTTCACGTTCTGATTTTGTGGCGTTCCCTGCGCTGTCGTAGCAGTAGGTGTCCCCCGCGTCTATCTCAAAAATGTCATGCACCAAAACCATTTTCATTGTTTTGAGCACGTCCAGCGGTTCGTTGGAGTATTCCGCAAAAACCGCGGTGATAAGCTCAAGTGTGGAGCAGTGTTCGGCGTCATTCTCACGCCGTGGATATGGCTTTGTAACATTGCTGTCCTCAGGCATAGGCGGCAGGTCGTCCACCTGCGTGTATGTCTGCCGATAAATATTTTTCAGCTTGTCCGCCTCCATTAAAAAGGCAAGCTGCCGCTCAAATCTTTCCTTGTCCATATTATTCCTCCACCATTAAAATAGGGTACCCCTTTTCATATGGCTTGACAATGTCGTGGTGTTCGTCTGCAAAGGCGAAAATTTTTGTGCCGAGACCGTTTTCAAGCTCCCCGCAAAGCTGAGAAAGGGGCTTGCCATACATTGAAGGGCAGAGGGCCGCTATTGAAATGACACGCTTGCCTCGGAAGTCCATGATACGGTAGGGCCATATCATGCAGTCGAAAGGCTTGTCCTCGCCGAGGGTGCAGCCCTTGGTCGGGTCGAGAGCAGGGCAGGTGAACAATCCGTCCCGCTCCTCGCCCATGGCAAAGACCCAGCCGTCTCCCCGCCTTTCAAATTTTTGGTTGGGGAAACGTTCCTCAATGCTTTTTTTCCGTTCTCCGTCGATAACGGGTATTTCCCAGATGTCGTCCCTGTCGAACACACAGCATATTTTGCACGACGCGCAGTCGCTGCTTTTCAGAATGTTTTTAAGCATAATATCACCTTGTCCTTTAGCTATTTTATTGCAACTATTTTGCAATTACTCTACGTAATAATTTACAGATATTCACGACCTTTATGAGCAGGTGAATAATTTATCCTTCTTGGTTTTCCCTCTGCGATTTCATCCCACTTTAAAATAAAATGGCTTGTATCTCCATAGTTGTCATTCCATAATTCATCATTATTACATGCTTTTAACCCTCGATTATTGTACAACCTCCCATCCTCAGATATATATATACCTGATCAGAAAAAATTACAACAGGGATAGTCTTTTGTCCAACTTCTTCATCAAGATCATATTTTTCAATTTCTCTGTTTGGGATATGAGCAAACAAATCCTTTATACAAGTTGTATTATGGGATTTTCCTATACTATTTTTGTACCCAATAAATCTATCACAAATGTCTAATTCACCATATTCCTCCATAAATTTCTTTGCTGCATCAAATACCTCATACCCCAAGTTTTCAAGGAATTTGACCTGTTCGGTAATATCAATTTTTCTGCCATCATACCAGCCTGCTTTTTTAAGCTGCTGTTTTGCAATTTCATTCAGCATTTTAATTACCTCTTACATATTTTCAGCCGCCGCCACCGCTGTGGAAAAAGCTATCTGCAAATTAAATCCCCCTGTGTAAGCGTCAATATCAAGGACTTCCCCGGCAAAGTAAAGCCCCTGCACAAGCTTGGACTCCATTGTTTTCGGGTTCACCTCGGAGAGCTTCACGCCGCCGCTTGTGATTATTGCTTCGCTTAACGGACGGAAATCCCGCACCGTTACGGGAAAGCTTTTCAGCAGCTTTAAAAGTCCGGTTCGCTCCGTTTTTGTGACGGAGTTCACCTGCTTTTCGGGAGCGATACCCGATAGTTCCACCATAACCGGTATCATTTTTGAGGGCAGAAGTTTTGACAAGGAGTTCGCAAAGATTCTGTTGGGGTTCTCGGAAAAATCCCGCTGTATTCTCTTGGCAAGTGCGTTTTCGTCAAGGGCGGGCTTCATGTCTATTAGGATTTTGTAACGTCCCCGCTCCATGTCTCGAATATGGCTGGAGGCGCTTAAAATAAGCGGTCCCGACACGCCGAAATGGGTAAAAAGCATTTCCCCCTGCTCCTTAAAAATTACCTTGTCTTTTTTAGTATCTTTCACGGAAACCGCCACATTTTTCAGAGACAGCCCCGTCATTTCGGAGCAGTAGTCCTCCTCGCTGACAAGGGGGACAAGTGAGGGCTTTAACGCCGTGACCGTGTGTCCCAGAGCCTTTGCAAATTTGTAGCCGTCGCCGTCCGAGCCTGTGACGGGGTAGGATTTTCCTCCCGTTGCGATAAGTACGGACAGGGCGTTGTAAATCGTATCGCCGCAGCGCACGCCGACGATAACGCCGTCCTCTGCAAGGACTTCCGATACCCGTTTGTGTATCACGGCAACGCCGCTTTTTTTGCAGGCGTTTTCAAGCGCGGAAACAATATCCCCCGCTTTGTCACTGACAGGGAAAACTCTGTTGCCCCTTTCGGTTTTCAGCGGTACGCCGAGACTCTCGAAAAAGTCCATGCAGTCGTAACAATTGAAGCTGCTGTACGCCGAATAAAGGAATTTTCCGCCAACGGGAATATTCTCAAAAAATTCTTCGTCGGAGCATTGGTTTGTTACATTGCACCTGCCCTTGCCTGTAATGGCAAGCTTTCTTCCAAGACGGTCGTTCCGTTCAAAAAGCAGGACGCTTTTGCCGTTTTTAGCAGCGGTACACGCCGCCATAAGTCCTGCTGCGCCGCCGCCTATAACGATGCAGTCAAATCTGTTTTTGGGTGACATTTTAAAATTCCTTTCGATAATTAAGCACCCGCTTGAGGGGCGTGAAAAAGTCAGTGTATACCGTATCTAAACGCAGGGCGTTCCCCATCCGCCGCGCCGTCTCCGATTGTTATACAGCCGAAATACTCTTTCATATATTTTTTATATCGTCCTGTTTAAAATCATAATCCTGATCGTCTGAATTTTCGTACACCTCGTACTCATCATAGATTTTTTCCAGACGCTCGTAATTTTTTACAACATAATCGCTCTTTCGCATACCCACCGCCACGATAAGGGCGTTTATCACGCTCATGGGAGCAACAAGCGAGTCCGCAAAGGAAACCATATCGCTCCTTGCCAGCAGGATATTATCCGCATACGCAGCTAACGGAGAAGCTTTGCAGTCGGTTATTGCAATGACCTTTGCCCCACGTGAGGAAGCGTACTTAAAAGCCTTGACGGTGTGCTTTGAGTAGCGGGGGAAGCTTATGCCTATCATGATATCGTCCACGCCGATATTTAAAATCTGCTCGAACATTTCGCTTGTGGAGGTGGTGTGTACAAGCTTCACGCTCTCAAACATCATGTTGAAATAAAAGGACAGAAATCTCGCCAGCACCGCCGCAGACCGTGCGCCGATAACATAAATATTTTTCGCCCTGCAAAGAGTATCCACAGTGCGGTGGAACTCCTCTCTGTCCCCCTCTTCAAGGGTCTTGCGTATCTTATCCATATCCATGTTCAGTACCTTTTCGTACACGTCCTCGCCGCTCATCTGGTCGTTCATAACGTCAATTCTCTGCACCGCAGTAAGCTTGTTGCTGGTGTACTCCTTTAACGCCCGCTGCAATTCGGGGTAGCCTTCAAAGCCAAGCTCTGTGGCAAATCTCACCACCGTGGATTCGCTTACGCCAACAATTGCACCAAGTCTTGAAGCGGTCATGAACGCCGCCTTATCATAGGTGGTCATAATGTATTCGGCAATTTTTTTATGACCCTTTGAAAGCGACGGGAGGATTTCCTCCAGCCTGTTAAAAAGGTTTGCGTTAGGTTCGTTTGCCATTGCAATTTACTCCTTTATTTTCGGGAAAATCATTCCCACAAATTATTTTGCAGTTGGGTAATTTTTTTGCGTCTTTCCTCTGTATCCTTTTTATTTTTTACGTAGATCCCGTCAATAAGCTCAACAACGTCCCCCTCGCGAACGTCCTCCG
>CAMWVF010000065.1 GCA_947177545.1 uncultured Clostridia bacterium
GCTATATATCATCACTTCAAGTCCAAGGAAGAGATACTCATCGCCGTGACAAACAAGATGACGGAAGAATCCAACAAAATGCTTTTTGAGATAAGGAACAACCCCGATATGACGGGCAAGGAAAAGCTTAAAAAGCTTTTGGAGGACTCGGTAAACCGTCCCGCTCACGATGAAATTTTTTCCGCCGCACCGAATATAAAATCAAGTCCCGCGCTTGTTTCCAGTATTTTAATGGAGTCTGTGGAAACTGTTGCACACGAATATGTCCTGCCAATAATAAAGCAGGGCATTGAGGACGGTTCTATTCAGACCGAATACCCCGAAGAGCTTGCGGAGCTTATAATGCTTGTGGGAAACGTTTGGCTTGACCCAATGGTATTCGACGATGATCCCGAAAAAATCTACAAGAAATGCGTTATGTACGACAAAATGCTGCGTGGGTTCGGACTGGATATTATTGATGAGAGTATATTTGAAAGATTTCGCATTCTTACGGAGATGTACTGCAAAAACAAATAAAACTTTTTCTGTCCTATAAGGGACAGAAAAAATTACCCGCTATTCATACCGACGGTAGGTATTATAAATAACTTTTTAGCCGAAAAATATATTACTTGACGATTTTCGGATTTAAGGATTATTTAATAATTTTCATGCTATACTGATCACCTATAAAAGTGCATATAAATAACTGTGCAAAAATCATATATGAAAATTTTTACTTGATTTTTTATGCACGTTTTAATTGGTATTTAGTATAAAAATTTACAACTAAAAAAATAAATCGGAGGTACAAATATGAACAAGCTTTTTAAACGAGATTTTACAATGGTTGTTATCGGTCAGATAATCTCACTTTTTGGCAACGCAATACTGCGCTTTGCCCTGCCCCTTTATCTGCTCCGTGAGACAAATTCCTCGTCTCTTTTCGGCGCGGTAACAGCCTGCTCCTTTATCCCAATGGTGATTTTTTCTCTCTTCGGAGGCATTATTGCCGACAGAAAAAACAAGCGTAATATTATGGTGGCGCTTGATTTTACAACAGCGGCGGTAATTCTGATATTCAGCTTTGCTTTGGGAAAAATTTCGCTTGTTCCTCTTATGATAGCTGTACTGATGATACTGTACGGCATTTCGGGAATTTATCAGCCCGCCGTTCAGGCAAGCATACCGCTTATTACGGAAAAACAATTTCTTATGCAGGGCAACGCGGTGATAAATATGGTAAGTACCATTGCGGGTCTGCTGGGACCGATAATCGGCGGTGTTCTGTTCGGCGCATTCGGGATAATGCCTATTCTGTTCATCAGCGTCGGCTGCTTTGTTTTTTCGGCGGTCATGGAAATTTTTATACATATTCCTTTTGAAAAAAATACCGACGGCAAAAGCATTTTGGAAGCAGTCGGTTCCGATCTGTCGGACAGCTTCAAGTTTATCAAAAACGAAAAGCCTATTTTTCTTTCGGTACTTTGGATACTTGCGCTGTTCAATCTTATTTTGTCGGCAATGATTATAGTAGGTATTCCCGTAATTGTGGTACAGATTTTGGGAATGTCCGATACTGCTCTCGGAATAACTCAAGGCGCAATGGGTCTGGGAGGACTTGCGGGAGGAATTATCGCGGGAGCGGCGGCGGAAAAAATCCGTCTTAAAAACGGTTATGTGATTTTAATAATATGTTCGCTGGCGGCGTTTTTTATGGGTATTTCCGTTTTTGAAGCAGTACCGAAAAATGTCGGATATATCATAATAACCGCTGTAAGCTTCGGAGCAATGTGCGCGTCCACAATGTTCAGTGTGTCAATGATGACTGCGGTACAGCAGCAAACTCCGCTTAACCTCCTTGGGAAGATAATGGCTGTGCTTATTGCTGTGTCAAGCTGCTCCCAGCCTGTGGGACAGGCGGTTTACGGAGTGTTGTTTGATGTTTTTTCCGAAAAGCCGTATTTTGTAATGATCGGCGCGGCGGTTTTGGCTATGGCGGTTTCGCTGTACTCCAAAAAGGTTTTTGCGGTTCTTGAAATGGAATCCGCTGTAAGATAAATGTTTTTGAGATTTGACGTGATAAATCACAAAATAATATAAGCAATACCGCCCAAAGATGTTGATTGTTCTTTGGGCGGTATTGTCTATATACAAAGGATATGTTTAAAAATTAAATTAACGATTAGATTTGAATTTCCGATTAACCGGGAAAGAAAGTTAAATGAATAAAAGTAACGGCTATGGTTGTAAAATACGTAGTTCAAGTTCAGATGGTTATCAATAACCGTTTCAATTCGTTTCTAAAAATACAAAATAAACCAAACGCCAATAAACCGACATTCTTCCCTGCAAAAAAACATCCTGCCGCACATTGTACGGCAGGATGTTTTTTATTTCATATTCTTTTTGCAAAAGTATTTCTTTGCTGCTATAGTCGCAATTCCCGCAACAGTCGCAAAAATCAAAATCATAACATAGTGAATATTATTATCCGTTTCGCCGCTTTCATAAATTCCAGCCGCAGAAGAAACGTCCTCAACGTAAGGCTCGTCAGAAATTACCTCCTCTTCCTTTTTGACGGTTGTTTCAGTAACGGTCGGAGTTACGACAGGTACGGACGGTGAAACAGGCGTTGTGCCGCCAGTCGGCGGTGTTGACGGTACTGACGGTCTATCCGTACCGCCGTTTGAAGCTGTATATGCTATAGCATATGTGGAAAATTTATCGGTGTAGAAAGTCAACCTGCGACTTGTCTTATCGTATGTTCCGCCGAGATTTTCCGCCACGCCGTCGTGTACCCTGATAATTGAATATGTCCTGTCGCTTGCGTAAATGCTTTCGGGAATTGTCAGCGTAATGCCTATACGACCGTTTGTGCTGTAGATAGGTGTTTTTGCGCTATTATCCTTTATTTTGAAAAGCGACAAATTCACATAAATACCTATTTTCTCGTCAGCCTTTAACGCCGACGAAGCAGCTGCCACATCAGTGGGGGAATCGCTGTCCCGTATGTCTGTGACCTCAAGAACTATCTTAAAACTGCTGCCGTTTTCAACAGCCGCGTTATCTTCGGGAGTAAGCACCTTTTCTATAAGCGTATTGTCCTGCACCAGTTCCGCGTTTGTTCCTGCGGTGTCCTTAACGTCCCCCACAACATTGCCTGTGTTTTCGTTGGGGATCTTTTCTATTGCTTCTCTTTCAAGCTCTGTGCCGCAGACCGTACATTTTTTAATCTGTACGCCCTCTAAGTCGGTTGTGGCGGGAGTTACTACTATCCATTCACTCGGATTATGCTCTGCAAGCTTGGATTGTTCGCCGCAGTCGCATTCGTGCCAATGGCTTGTGTTGTCGTGTTTCCAATCGGGACTGAAGTTGTGGGTATGTATACTTTCTGTCTTTGTAGCAGAGCAGACTTTACAAGTATAGGTTTTCTTGCCATCGGCTTCTTCGGTAGGCGGTGTTTCCCAATCGTGGTCACTAACGTCCTTTTGGTCATGGCAGTCCGCACATTTGTGCCAGTGTTTGTTATCGTCGGACGTCCATTCGTCCTGATATTTGTGTCCCGTAGCTGTTGTCACAACATCTTTATCGTTAAAAATAATATCAGCTTCAGCGGTAGGAATTTCTTTTTTAAATTTATAACCGCAGCCTGAACAAGACCAATACTCAATATTTCCGTCTTCCGTACAGGTTGCGTCTTTTGCTTCGGTCTTAGTGCAGGAATGGCCTGAAAATACGAGAGAAAACATTGCTTCATATGTTTCATATCCGCTTTCATAAGAATAAGATGCAACTTTAGATTTTCCTAAACATAGGATTTTTTCATTATTGTCAACCAATTTTCCTTGTGTCCAGCGGGATACTTTGTCTAACTCAAATCCTGTTGGCAATATTTTGGGTAAGTCTGCAAGGTCGATCATGCAGCCCGGAACAGCATATTTATTACCCGTTATGTTTGTAGTACTTAATGTAGTCTTTCCACTTAAATCGCTTAAATCTATTGAGGTAAGCTGATTATAACTTAATACAAGCACTTTCAATTTAATGTTTTGACTTAAATCTATTGAGGTAAGCTGATTAGACATTAATTCAAGCTTTTCCAATTTAGTATTTTGACTTAAATCTATTGAGGTGAGTTTATTATTATTGCAGTAAAGTATTGTCAATGCAGTGAAATAACCTATTCCCGTAAGGTCGGCTATATTTTTACCGTCGACATCAATTTTCGTAACGTTTGCAATTTCAGAAGCGCTTAAAGAACCATCGATGTCGGTATCAAAATTGTCACTGATATAATTTCTGAAATTCTCGTCGGGGAAGTTTGTTTCGTCTATTGCTATATCTGCCGCCGCCGAAATACTTATCGGCATACCCGTAAATAGCATTAAGGTCATACTTAACGCTGTAAAAAATGAAATAATTTTTTTCATCATTAAAATTCTCTCCTTAAAATTTGATTTATTTAACTATAGCATAAAAAGCGGAAAATGGGAAGCTTTTGACGAAAATAGCGGGTTTCGCGGCAAAAATAACGTTGGCAAAAGCATAGAACATCAATTTTAAAGCATAAATAACAATGACAGAAAAATATGCAAGTTAAAGGGGCGGAGTCGCCCCCAATTACAGCGGATGGGCAAAGCCCGCCGCTAAGGCGTTTAACGGCATTTTCGGAAAGGGGTTGTAAAATGCGGTAATTCAAAATTACTGGGTCGCAGGGATGTGAAAACGCGGTGCCAAACCGAATAACACGGGGTTGCGCGAAAAAAGTCCATAAATTACCTGTGGATTTTAAGCGCGTGTTGTGGTATAATTGTTGTAAAAAGTAAAATTTTTCCTGTCACGGAATAAATTTACGGCAAATGCAAAGAATATAAATTAAAGGAGTGATGCCATGAGAATTGATGTTCTTGAAGATAGAAAGCGCGTGGAGGTTTGGGTAGGAAACAGCGAAAAAGACAGCGATTATGTAAAGCTGTCTCTTGAACACCTGTTTAAAAAATACGCGTCCGAAAAGTTCCTTGTGTCGGTTTTCTACTCGGGCAGCAAGGACTTATTCAAGAATACCGAAGAGCTTATTTTGCATAACAAGCTGTGCGGAGCCGATTAGTATTCACGGGGGAAGGAAAACTTTCCCTGCTACATAACGCTCTTAAAATATTGAACGCACGAAAAAAATATGATATAATAATTATGAAAGACGGTGATAAAAGTGCAGGAAACATTTACTATTGCGGGCTATTGCCGCATATCCGTTGACGATGAACTGGACCGCGACAACACCTCAATAGAAAATCAGAAGCTTATAATCGAGGATTTTGTAAAGCGGAAATTCCCCGGCTCAGAGCTGAAATTTTACGAGGACCGCGACCGTTCGGGCTACACCTTTGAGCAGCGCGAGGGCTATCAGGAGCTGCGTCCGCTGCTTATGAACCGCAGGGTCGACATACTTGTGGTAAAGGATTTCTCGCGATTTTCCCGACGAAACAGCCGAGGACTTGTAGAGCTGGAGGATCTGCGTGACGCGGGCGCGCGTATAATATCTATCGGGGACAGCATTGACTATCCGACATACGATGACTGGACGGCAATACAGTTCCGATTTCTGGTGAACGAACTTCCCGTAACCGATACCTCAAAAAAGGTAAAATCGGTAATCAAACGCCGCCAGAACGAGGGGAAATGGATATGCTCCGTGCCATACGGATATGTTATAACCAATTCCAAAACAATGCAGTTCAAGGTCGACGAGCCTGCCGCCGAGGTAGTCCGCGAAATATTCAGGCTCTACATTGACGGCTGGGGCTACAAAAGAATTGCCAATCATCTTACGGACAAACACATTCCCACGCCGCGTATGTGTGAAAAGGAACGTAAGGAGTCCAAGGGAGAGGAATGCAAGCTGAACGCAAAGCCTGAGTGGAGCATAATAACAATTCAGACCATTCTGCAAAATGATTTCTATATCGGAACGCTGCGGCAAGCCAAGTACAAGCGGCGCAGCATAAACGGCAAGGACATGAAAAACGACGAGGACGAGCATATAGTTTTTGAGAAAAATCACGAGTCAATAGTGGACTACCGTATATTCGCGCAGACGCAGGAGCTTATGAAAAAACGCTCAAAATCAAACTATAGGGGCGTGAAAAAATTCGATAATGTTTATTCGGGATACCTGTACTGCGGGGACTGCGGAAGCCCGATGTTCTCTATGAGCCGCGCCGACCTTGCTCCTGCCTACACCTGCGGGACTTACCACAAGCGGGGACTTAAAGGCTGCACTTCGCACCATATCCGTTGCGATTTGCTGGACGAGCTTTTGAAATCCTACGTCAGACAGGTAAGGGATAACTCCTCGAATATGCTGGCGGAACTTGACAGATCACTCAAAAATGAAACCGTGGAGCTTAAAAACAGCGACGAGACCATAGACATTCTC
>CAMWVF010000066.1 GCA_947177545.1 uncultured Clostridia bacterium
ATTACATTTTGTGTTAATAATTGTAATATTTTACATGCTTTTAATACCAAAGTGAAAAGCTGTCGAATTTCCATTTCCCGTTTTCAAAAATCAATATAAAATCATACTCTTTAATATAGTCATTTTTATATAGGGAATATACTTCTCCCGCTCTTTCTTTTGGGGATACAATTACCCAATCATTATTTTTACAGTCAATTTCATATTCGATATCGTCACCATGATTTCCTAAATAAAGAGCATGATATTTTAAGGAAATACTTTTCTTATCAATTTTATCTATTTTCAAATGTCCTGCCACATAGGATAAGTTTACTCCGCGAACAACAGAAAATAATGTAATTTTGCTGTAAGTAGAAAAATTTCTCTGTAAAATATCCTTGGCATTTAGTTCTTCAATATTGCCATCAGCCTTTTGACCGTATGATACCACCTTATATTCGGTTCCGCTATTTTCTCTTTTCCAGTTAAAAATTTCTGTACATTTATTTTTAGTAAAACAATCGGTAAACTCATTTATACGATTATCAAGTGTAATTTTCTGGTGCTCTCCATCAAGATAAAACACACCGTCAACATTATAGTATTCTTCTGCACTTATACCATCAGCTAAGCAGTATAAATCACTTGCCTTTTGAAAGTATGAAATTATTTCACTTTCTGTTGGCAAATTACTTTCTTGATATATATTTTTTTCAGAAGTACTGTAAGGAACATCTATAATGCTTGCTGTTTTATAAAATGTTTCAGAAATAACAGTATTTATATCTTTTGAACAAGATGTTGTGTTTAAAATTAATAAAACTAACAATAATGTAATAACTGAATTTCTCATATAGTACCATTCCTTTCTAATATATATTGACACTATATAATTTATGCCATTTTACAAATATATTTGTTATTGTTATTGTTATTTTCTTAAGGCGGCCTCTAAAAACCTCTTATTTATTAAAAATCAGCCCTCACAAATGGCTATAATTCGTCACAGATTTTTCTAAAAATGAAGTTTTTAGAGGTGCCCTTAATACATATAAACAATAAATACCAACAAAATAATATTTGCAATAACAACATTTCACATAGTGTCAATAGACTTTACTATTAATTATCTTGTGTCAATCTTATATATCTTCCACTTGGAGTACTATATTTATCTGCTATAAGTCCCAAATCTATTTCTCCCGAATACGTACTACTGGATGAATTGTTTCCAGTTCCCACGTGATTGTTAATATCATTTCCGCCATTATACCAGGGATCTATCCCAATTAAATCATCTAATCCTGATATGTTATTTACATCAACACCTTCCTTAACTCCAGTAACAGTCACCCAATGTGTACCTAAATGAATAACTATACCCTTTTCACCTGAATTTAATGAATCCGATATTTCACCCCAGATATCGTTAGTACTTTCATCAGTTGAATTTCCCTTTACTGAATAAGTATTTCCATCATTATCAGTCCAAGTTAAAATTGCATCATCTAAGTATCCATCGTTACCTTTATTCTCTACCTCATTAGGTTTAATTGACTTCCCAGTGGTTAACGACACTAATGTAGCATATGAAGTTGCCATGCACGCAGCAGATCCGTCTGTATTTTCAAACCAACCACCAGTTTGACAATAATATGCATCAGTTCTGTTAATATTCTTATTAGAATTGGTATCTTCAATTTTTTTATTCTTTTTTATCTCTTCAAATAAGAATTTCGCTTGATTCATAAGCTTCTTAGCCGAATCAGGAAGCAATTCATTTGAAGAAGAATTTGTACCTTTGGTAGGCTTAGGATTTTTATTTTCTGGTACGCCAACCTTTTTTGACACCTCTGACACAACATTAGAAATTACATCAATTGTCTTTTCTATAAAAGAAGGTAATGTGATTATGGTGCTTTTGTTGCTGTTATTTTTCGACAAGTTTTTAGGATTGCTGTTTCCTGCATTATTAACGGATGTGCTTTTTGTTGACCTATTAACCGAGGTTTTTGATGTTGTCGCATTTGATGAAGCGCCAATATTTATGCCAATAATTGCAACTTTAGCCACGCTTGAATTCACTGTTGATTTGTTTTTGCCATTATTTGAAACTGTAGAAGCTGCTTTTGCCACAGTGCTGGCTATTTTCGCTGCATTGGAAACAACCGTTGCACTGCCCTTAGTCGCTGCTGCCTTTACACCGCTTGAAACCGCCTTTGAAGCTGTAGAAGCCATTTTTGCCGCCGTATTTGCAGTTTTCGCCGCATTGGAAACAACTGTCGTACTGCTCTTAGCCGCTGCCGATTTTACGCCGCTTGAAATTGCTTTTGAAGCGGTAGAAGCTGCCTTTGCGACACTTGTTACAACCTTTGATACAGCGGAAGAGACCGTTACATTGGTTTTTCCGCCTTTGTTTGCAGTCGATTTGACAGCAGCCGCAGAGGCTTTAACTGTTGAACTGCTCCGATTTGCAGAACTTGCCGACCTTGTATTAGCAGATGAAGTTTTAACGTTGCTCGCCGTGGTACGAACCGCAGAACTTTTTTGAACAGGAGCGCTCGTTCTTGTTTGCGAAACGCTTGACGGTCTTGCAGACGACGTTCTGCTTACAGACGGTGAGGAGCTTCTGGACGATGAGGACGGTCTTGAACTTGAAGAAGATGTGCTTCTTGAGGATGCGCTGCTCCTTGCGGGTGTGTAGCTTCTGCTTACATTGCTTATTCTTGATGCCATTCTAATTACTTCCTTTCAAAATTATAGCATAATTATTGATATTTTTCAATATGTAATTTTCCGTTCAAAATATAATCGGTCTATGTCTTTTATAACATAAACCGATTTTAAATGCAATATTTTTCCGGTGAACGGTAGCTGTGGGACGGTGAACGGTATGCTATTTACATTTTCAGCCAAATCATCACACCTTTTCTACATTAGGAATGATAAGCTCCGCTTCAAAAATATTGTCGGTACAATTGAATACTAAAGAGCCATTATTTTGCTCAGCGCAGTTTTTTGCATTAACTGTACCATAACCGTGATGAAGCTTGTCCCGTTTTTGGGTTATAAGACTGTTATCGCTTATCTCCACTTTATGCTGAACCGTATTTAAAACAGAAATATAAAGATTGCTGCCAAGCATTTTTATAAACATATCAACTCTCTTTTCGTCGGACTGTTCCGCAGCAGCAAATGCGTTATCAAAAAGATTGTAAAATATAGTGCATACATCAGCATTGCTAAGCTTCAGACTGTTTGGCAAGCTTCCGTTTATATTCAGCGAAACCTCCGAAAATTTTGACGAAACATCGCTTAATATTGCGTTTATCATATTATTTCCTGTTTGTATTTTTATTTTTATTTCGGATAATGACGCTCCCATCTTTTTAAAATAATTCTCCAACTCATCATAATTTTTTTCCTTAAAGAGTAGGTACATACAATTAATATGTCCTATAATATCATGCCTGAATTTCTTTGTTTCCTCGTCCTTTTTGAGCAGCATTGAATAATACTGTTCCTGACTTTTTATCAGCTTTTCATTTATTTCATAAATATTTTTATAATGATTTTTAGATATATAATTTCTGAACATAATCACACCTATAAGTAAAAACATTACACTTCCTATACTCAGGCTTACAGCCATAGAACGTTCCTCATTTTCCGCGCTGACTAAAAATATTGTGATAAAATCCAGTAATGACAATTCCCCTACAAGAAGTAATATAAGGTAGCCGCAATTTCCCTTATCGGGTATAAAACTCTGACTTTCAATCGGCGACAGTTTTGAAGCTATTACCAAAACAGCGACAACGGCTATACTTATTGAGTTGATTATCATACTGAAATGCTCGTTACTTGCCAGCGCTTCATAATCAGTTCCGGATAACGTTAACCATACAGCAGCGGTAAGCATATCTATTATACATACTCCCATATAAGCAACTGCTGTGTAAAGTATCTTGAATTTTCCTTTAAAAATAAGAATAACAAACAAAATACATATATAAGTGTGTACAGGAATTATTTGAGAAACTCCTGTTATTGCCATTACAATTAAAATCACCGTTGCAGAAACAGACCAAATAAATATGCGTTTGGACGATTGCAGTCTGAATTTCAAAAGCCAAAGCATTATGGGAAAGAGTTTTGCAAGTTCTATCGCAAAACCGCCTAAAATGTCAAGCACACGTCTAAGAATTTCCATAAAATTCACATCACCTTTGCATATTTTCTTATGTAATCAAAAAAAGCATTTTTAAGCGGGATATAATTCCTGCGTGATATTGTAAGCTCAACCTGCTTTATGCCACTCATAACCGCATTAAAATCACTTGTTATATCCTTGACATACAAAAGTGAAACTATATAGGATTTATGTATCTGAAAAAAATGCTCCGATCCAATTTGCTCCTTCCAGTATTTAAGCGATTTATCGGTATTATAAACGCGGCCGTTTTTATCATAAATATATGTGCCATCGCCGTATGCCTCAAGGTAAACGATATCGGTCAGCTTTAAGTATACAGTCTCTTTTTCACCGCTTATCAAAATGTGATCAGTATTAAGAATAAACTTTTTGGCAGCCGTAAAGGCTTCAATAAATTTTTCTTCTTCTACAGGCTTGTTAAGAAATCTAAACGCATTTACCTTAAACGCGTCAGGCATAAACTCCGTATGACTTGTTAGAAAAATAATAATTCCGTCATAATTTTTTTCACGCAAAGCAAACGCCGTATTGATTCCATTAAGACCGGGCATTTCAATATCAAGAAATATAATATTAAAATCAGATTTAGATTTCAGGAGGTTTTCCCCAGAATAAAAAACGGTAATCTCGCTGTTATCGTTATCGGATTTTATTTTTTCAATTATGTCGTTAGCAAATACTTTTTCATCATCACAAACAGCAATTTTATATTTCATTACTTTTTCAATCCTCGCTTATGAAAATATACTTTAATTGTAACATACAAACAAACTTTTTTCAATACCGTTCACCGCTCTACAGCTACCGTTTACCGGCGAGTAAACACATTGTTAAATAATTAACAGCAGGAATACCACAATGATATATGGTATTCCTGCTGTATTTTAATAGTTATATCCCCGTAAAAATCAAATCATATCCAACTCTGAAGTTATGAACAATTCTCATAAGGTCAGAATTATTGAACGCCAAAATTTTCTCGTTGTTAGACGAGCTGTCAGACAAATCGGCAACTTTTTTTCTGCGCCATACCGCAGGCAATCAAATCCTCTTGGTAGATACCGTTGCGCTTCAGTTTTTCAGCTATGATACGCGAAATCATAACCTGCAAATACTTGTAATCCTCATTTGCAGGTATCCTCGACAAAATATCAATAACCAGTTCCTTGTCCGAAAGGCAAGCAGAAGAATCCGTCTCGGATTTTTTGCAGACATGGTTTTCTTCCTCGGCAATATTCCGATTTAACAAGTATACTTTTTTGCAGCGCAGATAGCTTGCCACTCTCTCCAGTTCGCTTTCGGTAAGTTCCCGACCGCTCAGAACGCTTGCAATGTAGTCGGGGTGGATACGTGCAATGTTGTAAATCTGACGAATACCATTTTTATCGTCTTTGATTGCCATTTCACTTTGCTGAACTTCCGTAAACACTGTTTCATCATCTTTGAGAAAGAAATAGTCCACAGGCACGCCGAAGTAGTTTGATATTTTTTCCAACGTCTCGGCGGTAATGGACGCACCGCCCTCCCAACGCTTTAAATTCCCTGGACTGATGTCCAGCTTTTTCAGTACGGGAGTAGGCTTCTCGCCGTACTCTCTACAAATTTCCATAAATCTGTTGTAAAACATAAACAATTTTCCCTTTCGTTTTTGTGAAATGTAATGAATTATATTTTTCTTTTGATAAAAAAGAGGTTATTCATTATAATGAATTGTATATATAATATCAAGATATAATTATTCATTGAAATAAGTATAACATATTGATAATCTGAAATCAATGACATAATTGTAAACAAATGAATGTTCTTAATGAATTTATACGCAGGGTACTAAACATTGTTTACTGTCTTAATGAAGTTTATGATAATGTCGACAAAAGCAGTAGGCAAAGTTCGCCGCCTTGCATATTGCTTTTATCGCCGCGACATTTTCAAATATAAAATCCAAAGGAGAACTTGAATGACGTTAAAACAAAAAAATAATCTTATCGCAGAGATAGTCGCTCTGCTGGAAAAATCAATCGTTGCGGACGAGAAAAATCCAAAAGTGCAGACTTTTGAAGTTTCAGATCAGCCACTTGAAATGCTGACCGTCAAGGAATGTTCACAAGTCATCAGCGGACTTTCCGAGCATACGGTTCGGCAATGGGT
>CAMWVF010000067.1 GCA_947177545.1 uncultured Clostridia bacterium
ATTTAAAATTATAGCATATGGGCATAATGATTTCAATATTCAAATTATTAAACATTTGTGAAATATGGCTTGACAAATCTAACAAACCACATTATAATTAAAGCAGTTCCAATTCCAATCAAAACGAAGTGCAAACAGAAAGGTTGATTTAAATGAATGAAAGAACATCAATGAAATTGATGACGATTAAGGAAGTTGCCCAAACGGGTATTATGCCCGAAAATACATTAAGGCGGCTGTGTAAGGCTGACAAGGTGCCTTGCATAAATATCGGGCATAGAACATTGATATGCTATGACGCTCTTATTGAATATTTACGAAATATCAAACCAAACAATTGACAAAAAATAAAAAAGCCGCCCATTTGGCGGTTTACCCACCTATGCTAACAGGTGGGTAGTAACACCATCTTAAATACCTATAAACGCATACGCAGAAAGGGTTTGAACCATATAGCAAATCAAAATGAAAACTGCATACTTATTGATTGGTTTGCTGCAAGTACGCGCTGCCATACACCCGAAAAATTGGTTAAGCATTTGGGGTTGCCGATTTCATCTTTTATGCATACATATGGTTTTTACGGCTATGCGGACAGGCTGTATTTTGGCGGAATTTCAATTCATTATAACTTAAAAAATGATGATGAACAAAATTCTGTGCTTCTTGAGATGAGTGGTCAAGGCTGCCGACAGTTTGAAACATCATCGGGTGTGGGATTTATGCAGCTTTTCTGCGAAGTTTCCAACGGTGATTTTAATATTACAAGGCTTGACATTGCATATGATGATATAGACCATAATGGTAATGGATTACTTGATATTGGTAAAATAGCAAGGTATACATCACATCAGCGTTTTGTTACTAAATGGGGCGGCGGGAATGTTATGGACAGCTTTCGAGTTGCAGGAAATAATGAACCTATGGTACACGCCCTAACAGTACAGTTTGGCAGCCGTCAATCAAAGATACTGCTGAGAATATACGATAAAGCGCAGGAACGTGGCGGTTTTGACTATCATTGGGTAAGAGCAGAAATTGTTTTTAAGCGTGAACGCGCTGCTGCATTTATAGGAGAGGTACTGAACGGAAAGCCAATCGGAAAAATATATGCAGGAGTTCTGCTTAACTATCTCCGCTTTATTAAGCTTGACCATAGCCGAAAAGAACGTTGTACTATTGTAAAATGGTGGGAACAATTTCTTAATTATGCCAAAAAAATAAGATTGTTTTCACCCAAAACAGTAGACTATAATCTTGAACGGGTTAAAAATTATGTATTAAATCAGGCAGGAAATTGTATAGATACATACATTGCTTGTGTCGGTGAACATAAATTTATGTCAGACTTAAAGTCGAGAAAAACACATCTGAATGATAATCAAATTAATCCTCTTGCACAGATAAAAATTCAAGGCTCTAATGTGCTTCAACAGTATGAAAATCTTAGCAAAATCTTGAATGAAATTAGCCTATCCGCTTGCCTTTGAGCGTAGCGATTACAACTTTTTATGGTTGTATACAGTTCGTTGCTGACGGTAACACTCGTTTTATGGTTAATTATAATGAATTTCATTTGTAATCCTCCTTGAATTGCGGCAATCTAAAATAATTAGTTGCCTTGACGGTATCAGAATTCAAGGATTTTGTGCTGACCTTTGCACTTTAATTTGACAATTATCTGCATTTTTCTAAATTTTATACCCTTTTATGGCAACAGGCAGCGAATTTTCCTTTGCGAACGAGATAAACTCACGTCCGTATAATTTATCAAATACGGCGGCATACCGCATAATTTTCCGCAGATTTACCGCAAAGGGATAATATACGGAATTTATCTCCCCATTTTTGACATCTTCACATTCAAGCAGATTTTCGGGGACGTTCTCAATTCGGACAGTATCATCTTTTGTTACCGTTCCGAACGCTTCATCGAAATTAACAAGAAATTCGTAAAAATCCCTGTCCTTGATTTTTGCAAAGCCCTTTACAAGAACGATATGGGGAAGTCCCGCAATGATCTGCGCCTCCGCAAAGCTGACAGGCTGAATTTCGGGATATTTTTTTGAATTTGCGGCGCAAAGCAGAATATTTTCTATCTGAATGTATGGCAAGGTATCTTCCGCATTTTCGTTAATGCCCGATATTACGGCTTCTTCGGCGGCGATAATGTCCTCATAAAAATCCGCTTTGTTAGCTTTAATAAGGCTTACCGCCGTTTCCTCCGATATAACTCCCGCGCCGTAAAGAAATATAAGGCGGTCGGTTATTTCGCTGTGGCTTTCGGCTTTCAAAACGTTTACCGCTTCATCGGAAAATCGTTTTAAATCTATATCTTTCGGTATCTCCATTCCCCAGACGGACGATATGACGGCATACCGAAAAATCATAGGATTTATTTTATCCGATTTTCCCGCGTACTTATATGCGTTAATGGTACTCACTCCTTTTCGTGTCGGATATTGACATATGTACCCGTGTCAACCATTGTGTACTTTGTCCGCTCCGTCTCGCCGTTCAGCTTTTTCTTCTGCTTGTAAATTGCCTTGCCGTTTAAAAGGTCGGTCATATTGGCGGCGGTAACGTTAATCCCGTTATATTTGTCCTCTTTCCAAACGTTAAAGCCGCAGCCGTCTCTCCCATTTACGGGAGAATTCCGCATTTCGCAGTAGTAGTTTTTATTTCCCTCAAAAACTGCCTTGCCGCACCGAGGGCATTTACCGAGAGGTTTTTTATCGGACTTTATCCTTGTGAGATTTATATACTTTCCTGTGTCCTCCAAAACAAAATCCGCTGTATAGGCATTGCCCTCCTTGGTAAGAGCTTTAAACTGTACCGCCTCGCCCTTTAAAAGCCGTTCCGCTTTTTCGGCGGTAACGCTGCCTTTGATTGTGATTTGGTCTTTCCACAAGGTAAATCCGCACCCACCTTTGCCGCTTTCACAATAGTAGTTTTTCTTGCCCTCATAAATATTTCTGCCGCAGCGTGGGCAAATGCCTATAACCTTTCTGCTGTAGGGATTTTCACATTGGGCAGGCGTTCTGTCCCGTGTGGGACTTTTTTCATAATCGATCACCGATTTTACAAATTCCCTGACCTCCTCCAACAGCCGTTCCGCTGCCGATGTATCAGACTTGATGTTTGTAAATACCTGTTCCCATTCCGCTGTGCGCTCCAACGACTTAATATTGTCGGGCAGAGATCGTATGAAAGCACGTCCGAAATCCGTAGCGATTATGCTTTTGCCCTGTCTCTCCAAATATCCCGCTGAAATGAGCTGCTCGATAACCTCCGCTCTTGTGGCTTCTGTTCCTATCCCTCTGCCGCTGACCGCCGCTTTGAGTTCTTTATCGTCAATGCGGTTGTCAATGTTATTCATTACAGAAAGCAGAGTATCGTCCGTGAAATGCTTTTTGGGTCGTGTAACACATTCTCTGACCGTTATTTCCTTTGGAGTAAAGCTTGCTGTAGCTGTAATCCTGCGGCAGTCCCAGACCGTACAAATGCCCTCTTGCGTTCACAACATAATAGCCGCTGCCTTTGTAGCAAAATTCTTTTCCCTCTCCGTAGATTTTCTCTCTTGCTCCCACGGCGTGGGCTATGGTCTGTGCCGTGCTTGGTTTTTCGCTTATAATAAGTTTCATATAAAAAATCCTTTCTTTTGCTTACAAGGTATTGACAACGTAAGTGATATGGTGTACAATATGCTTGTAAGCATTATTTATAATTTGTTTTATTTAGGAGATGATTTTATGTCGGATACTTCAAGTGTTACGATCCGCGTTGATACCGAGGATAAGCGCAGAGCCGAACTGCTTTTCAGTTCGCTTGGACTTAATATGTCAACAGCATTTAATATGTTCATCAAGCAGTCGCTTTTGTGTGAGGGATTGCCTTTTGACGTTACTCTGAGAAACAGCAGCGACGATTATTTTTACAGCAAGGCAAACAGGGAACATCTTGACCGTTCCATTGCCCAGCTTAAAGCGGGAAAAGGCAAACCGCACGACTTGATAGAGGTGGACGGCAATGACTAAAATATGGTCTGATGAGGCTTGGGACGATTATATGTACTGGCATACGCAGGACAAGAAAACCGTAAACCGCATAAACAGACTTATTAAATCCATTGACAGAAACGCCTTTGACGGAATAGGCAAGCCCGAACCGCTAAAACATAATTATCAAGGCTTTTGGAGCGTCCGCATTGACGAAACAAACCGTCTTGTTTACAGAATTGAAAACGGCGAATTATATATAGTTTCCTGCCGTTATCACTACGATTGATTTTCACCCGCTTTCCTTGATTTTCTGTTTCTGCCTGTGTTTAACGACTGCAAGGGCGGCGGTAACGCCGAGGAAAGCAACAATGTGCGCCCTGCTGTTATTCCAGAATGTCAAAAGAGCGTCCTGCTCGCCGGTTTCCTCCGTGACCGTTTCGGTTACGGAGGTTTCTGTGTTTGGGGGCTCATTTTCATCGCGGTAATTTGCGTATATCTGTACCCCTACGGCTAAAATGATGAGTACAACAAGCAAAAGTTTTGCCTTAAAAAGCGGTTTGTCCTTGTTTTCGCTGTACCATTTTTTCAGTTTATTCATTTCCGTTTTCCTCGCTTTCGTTTGCAACAGGCAGCGGAACTTCCCATATGTTGTTGGGTATACCGTCCGCTGTCGGGTCTATAAGTGTTTCGTAAAAATCCTTTGCCCTCTCATTATCGGCAGAGCCGAATTGTCTGTAATCGCTCTCGTCAATATCAAGCTCGTCATTGATGTTTTTAAGGTACTCGTCAATCATTTCCTCGCATTGCTCCGTATCAAAGCCGTTGTCCTCCGCTTCGGTCAGCTCCATAATTTTCGCCAGAAGCTCGTCCTTGCTGATACAAGGGGAGATACTGCCGTTTAAATTATCGTGGTCGGCAAGGCAGTAGTATTCCCAAGAATAGCCGTTTTCGTAGTCGCCCACAAGTCGGCGGCGGCAGTTCTGCCCTGTACACGCATTGTTGTGAGTAATTTCGGCGGTTATCGGGATAAACTCCGTATCTTCAAATAACGTCATAATATCATCGGGAGTAATGTTGTATTCGTAATCCGTGCCGTCCTCGGTCTTTCCTCCGCTCTGAACAAGCAGTAACGTCTTGTACAAGGAGGTCATCTCCGATATACAGAGCATTTACATCTGCTACTCTTGACATAAAGATGTTGTCGGTCATAAGATAGCCAATTATGGTATTAAAAGAATTGTTTACATAATTACTCGCTATTGTTTCTTGATTTACTTCGGTTGAAGCATTTTCAGAATTATATGCAAACGCCTCTACAGAACAAAACAGAAGCTGAATGCATAAAATGATGGATAACACAAAACATTTTATTTTCATATTAATTCTCCTTAATTATTTTTTAAAATTCAATCCATATAAGATTTTCTTTGTCAATAATATCGCTGTAGGATATGCTCAAACCTTTTTTCTCCAATATACTGTAGCAATCGCCCTCAATTTCAAGTTTATGCCTTGATAATCCTACATTGACAATATTATTTTCATTGTCAAGCAACTTTGTATCCATTCCATTTGTCAGAAGAACGTATTTCTTGTCCTTTTCCTTAGCAAGTTTTTCTAAAATGATTGAAAAGCCGCCATTCTCGCTGTCATTTACACTTACGCTCATTGTTTCAATTTTGTCCCTTAGAAACCTTACAGTGCCTGCTTCTTCCAAGTCTTTTGTGAAAATAAAACATTGTATAACGTCACTTGTTTGATTTGACGCTACATCAAAGAAGGTAGCACTACTGATTGACAGGTAACATCCATTTTCATTGTATAGCTTTGATGTTTGCATTTCATTAACAAAGCCGTAAACCAATGCGCTAAAAAGTCCTTTAAATTCCTTTGCAGCAAACGTCCCTTTTAAGTCAACGGCAGCTTTAATATTTTCCGATTGGGATATTATTTCCTCGCTGCATACATCACTGTATTCACCATATGACTTTATTGGACTGGTCAACACATCATCTTGCAAATCAGAAGTTTCTTGTCTGCCAGAAAACTCCAATGTCAATACATCATCTTGCACGTCAGAAGTTTCTTGTTTGCCAGAAAGCTCTGATATTATAAATGCTATAATGCACACAGCCAAAACAATTACAGTTATAATACCAATCTTTTTCATTTTCCCGCTT
Organism: uncultured Clostridia bacterium; assembly: GCA_947177545.1. GTDB lineage: Bacteria > Bacillota > Clostridia > Oscillospirales > Ruminococcaceae > RGIG8773. Next base: position 6,182 of record CAMWVF010000067.1, read on the forward strand.
GCCCTCCATTATAAAACAAATTCTATTCTGTAACAATACAAAAAACAATTCCCAATTGGAAAACCTCACCCAGCATTTTTTACAATATTATTATAGTATTTATCACAAATAATTTTGTAAGTTATCACTCCTTTTTAACATTATAAATGCACATATTGTATAAT
>CAMWVF010000068.1 GCA_947177545.1 uncultured Clostridia bacterium
ACCGCCGACTTTGACATACGGCAAACAGTACTCGGTGAGAACAGGCATTGCCGCAACTGCCCTCGCCGCAGAAAAATCGTACTGACCGCGGAAATTTTCATTTCTGCCGAGTTCTTCCGCACGGGCGTGTATGCAGACGACATCAAGGTCTAAAGCTTTGCACACCTCGGATAGAAAGTTCACCCGCTTATTAAGGCTGTCCAGCAAGGTAAGGTTTATATCGGGGCGAATTATTTTTAACGGCAGTCCGGGGAAGCCCGCCCCTGTGCCAACGTCGATAAGACTTGCGCCCTCGGGTATATCCAAAAATTTAAGGGGGAGAACGCTGTCCAGAAAGTGCTTGACTGCAATACCGTATTTATCGGTTATGGCGGTGAGGTTCATTTTTTTGTTCCACTCCACAAGAAGCTCGGAGTATTTTTTAAAGCGTTCGTACTGCTCCATAGAGACGGAGAGGTTTTCCTTATTAAAAATTTCTGCAAATTCAGGGTATTCCGTTATCATTGTGCGTCCTCCTGATTTTTCTTTAATGATACACTATTTTGAGGATTTTTTCAAGGACTAATTTTTAAACGTTTTCTTCACAAATTTATTACGCTATGTTTAAAGTTTACGGTATTGATAACAGTGGATTTTTATTGTACAATATTTTTAATGCAAAATTCTGATACAAAAAGCATAATGTTGGTTTTTATTTTTTTGACGGTGTGGTAAATTAACAGTTACAGCCATTCCACGAGGAAAATGTACAAAATCAGAAACGAAATCTTGCGTATATGGATTGAAGTATTTTGTTTACATTTTCAAATTGGAATTGCTGTAATAATATATCGGGAGGCTTATTATGAAAAAAATAATTTTGGACTGGAATAAATACATCGACGCTTCACGACGCGCGGCGGCGGAGGGCTGCGTACTCCTTAAAAACAACGGGGCGCTGCCACTTGACAAAAAATCCTGCACCGCGGTTTTCGGACGTATCCAGAACCACTATTACAAAAGCGGAACGGGTTCGGGGGGACTTGTTAATGTTTCCAAAGTCTGGAGCATTGTTGACGGTCTCCGTGAGCTTGGCGCGGAAATAAACTCGGAGCTTGTTGAGGTCTACGCCAAATGGGAAACGGAAAACCCGTACAACAACGACTCGGGCTGGGGCGGCGAGCCTTGGTCTCAGGAGGAAATGCCCCTGTCCGACGAGCTGGCGGAGAGGATAGCAAAATCCTCCGAGACGGCGTTAGTTATCATCGGCAGGACGGCGGGAGAGGAGCAGGACAGCACTTTGCAGGAGGGTTCATACCTGCTGACGGCTGTCGAGCTTGATATGCTGAAAACAGTCCGCAGACACTTTAAGAAAATGGCGGTAGTCCTCAACGTGGGGGGAATTATCGACATGAGCTTTGTTGAGGAAATTTCTCCCGACGCTGTTCTGTACGCTTGGCAGGGTGGCATGGTGGGCGGTCTTGGCACGGCGGACGTGCTTATCGGAAACGTCAGCCCCTGCGGAAAGCTGACCGACACAATTGCAAAAAGTGCAGCAGATTATCCCTCCGACCCATATTTCGGCGGCAAGGAGAAAAATTTTTACACCGAGGATATTTATGTGGGCTATAGGTGGTTCGAGACCTTTGCAAAGGATAAAGTCCTGTATCCTTTCGGGTACGGCTTGTCCTATACAAAATTTAATATAAGTACCTACAAGTCCGAGTTTATTGACGGCAAAATTATTATTGACGTTACGGTGGAAAACGTGGGGGACTGCCGCGGCAAGGAAGTTGTTCAGGTGTACTGCGGCGCTGCGCAGGGGGTACTGGGCAAGCCCGAAAAGGTTCTTTGCGGATATGAAAAAACAAGAGAGCTTGCTCCAAATGAAAAACAAGCTCTGCATTTTGAGATAGAGGTGTCCAACCTTGCTTCCTACGACGACAGCGGTGTGACGGGTCACAAGTCCTGCTATGTGCTTGAAGCGGGGGAGTACAAAATTTATGTTGGTGCGGACGTGCGGTCGGCGGAAAAAGTAAACAGCTTTGAGATAGCCGAGACAAGAGTTACACAGCAGCTTACCGAAGCTTACGCTCCCGTGGAAAAATTCGATATAATCAGGAACGTCGGGGGACGTGCCGAAAAGGCTGCGGTCCACACGGCAGAGTTCGACATGGACAAACGCCGTGCCGAAAACCTGCCGAAAGAAATACCCCAAACGGGAGATATCGGCATAAAGCTTGCGGACGTGCTCAGGGGCAAAAATTCCATGGACGAATTTGTGGGACAGCTTTCCGACGACGACCTTGCCTGCATTATCAGGGGCGAGGGTATGGGAAGTCCTCAGGTAACAGCGGGGACGGCTGCGGCTTTCGGCGGCGTGACGGAAAGTCTCCGCGATTTTGGCATACCCTGCGGCTGCTGCGACGACGGTCCCTCCGGAATGAGACTGGACTGCGGCACAAAGGCTTTCAGTCTGCCAAACGGCACTATGCTGGCGTGTACCTTTAATAAAGAGCTTATAGAGGAGCTTTTCACCTTTACGGGAATTGAGATGTCCGCGAACAATGTGGAGTGCCTGCTGGGTCCGGGAATGAATATCCACCGTCACCCGCTGAACGGACGGAATTTCGAGTACTTCAGCGAGGACCCTTATCTTACGGGAACTATTGCTGCGGCGGAGCTTTCGGGTCTGCACAAAAGCAGCGTTACGGGTACGATAAAGCATTTCTGCGGAAACAATCAGGAGACAAACAGGCGGGGTATCGACTCGGTAATTTCCGAAAGGGCGCTTCGGGAAATTTACCTAAAGGGCTTTGAAATTGCGATTAAAAAAGGCGGTGCAGAGACTGTTATGACAACCTACGGCTCGGTAAACGGTCTGTGGACGGCGGGGGCTTACGACCTTAACACGACTATCCTCCGAGGTGAATGGGGCTTCGAGGGCTTTGTCATGACGGACTGGTGGGCTACCATGAACGAGCGGGGAAAGTCTCCCGACGGCAGCAATTTTGCGGCAATGGCAAGAGCGCAGAATGATGTGTACATGGTGTGCGCCGACAGCTCCCAAAACACCCACGGAGACAACACCCTTTCCTCTCTTGAAAACAGTACTTTGACAAGAGGGGAGCTGCAAAGATGCGCCAAAAACATCTGCGGTTACCTTATGAAAAGCCGTGCTATGAAGCGTCTGCTTAATGAAGCAGAGGAAATTGAAATAATAAACCGCCCGCAGGATACGGACGATTTTGACAGCGAGAATGTCGAGTTCCACAGGATAGACAGGGTTGGGGTTATACCTCTTGGAGACGTTGAAGCTGTAAAGGGAAAAAGCTTTGCGTTTGCGCTGGACGTGGCAGTTCCCGGCAAGTACCGTGCAACAATTACCGCAAGCGCAGAGGGGAGCGCGGTGGCGCAAATTCCCGTGACCTTGTATGCAATGGGTTCTCCCAACGGTGTGTACACCTTTAACGGCACGGGCGGGGAGTGGGCTTCCATTTCAAAGGAGCTTCCCCTGTTCTCCCGCTTTACGGCTTGCAGGCTTTATTTCGGTCAGAGCGGCATAACTCTTCGAGACATTAAATTTGAGATCATCGGCGAGGATTACGGTTGGTGATATTTTACAGCAATTCCATGAAAAAATATACAAAATCCTTCGCCGAAATCTTGCATTATGGACTTTGGCGAAGGATTTTATTTACATTTTCAAGATAGAATTGCTGTAAGAAAGGTTCTTGAAAACAGTCCTCGGGGGCTGTTTTCAAGCTTTTCAGGTGCTGTAGTCAGCTTTGCCGCTTTCGGTTCTTTTGTATTCTGAGGGGGATAATCCCTCGTACCGCCTGAAAACGGTGCTGAAATACCCCGTGTCGGAAAAGCCGCACCGCTCTCCTACCTCCGCAACGGAAAGGTTAGTGTCGGTCAGGAGCTGCTTCGCCTCCTTTATCCGCCGCCTTGTAAGATACTCGCTGGGACGCATATTCATGGTCTGCTTGAAAACTCTGCACAAGTGCTGGGGGGAAATTCCCGCCTGTTCCGCAAGAATTGTCATGGGGAAATTGTCCCTGAAATTTTCGTCTATGTAATTAAGCACGGGGACTAAAATGTCACTGCGGTCAACGCCACCCGAAAGGCATTTGTCCGAGCAGAGACGATGGAATTCTATAACATACTGATAGATAAGTCCCGAGCAGGTGTAGTCGCCGTAAACTATGTCGGACTTCTGCGCCGCCAGCATTTTATTGAAAAGACTCTGCATCGGGGCGGGGTCTTCGAGCTTTACATGGACAGGCTTTGTCATGCCGAACTCGCTTAAAATATGGCGGCAGGCATAGCCGTCAAATGCAGCCCAGCGGACGTCCCAACTGTTCCCAACCGGGAAATATTCATGGGGGTATCCTGCGGGCAAAAAGAAGCAGCAGTTTTCCTCCAGCGTAACGGCGGTGTTGTCGAATTTAAGACAGCCCCTGCCCTTTGCACTGAAAAGTATCTGGTGCCAATTGTACCCCTCGGGGCGTTTAACATGGTACTGATATTCGCTTCCCCCTATGCCTGTAAGGTACACGGGCAGATTTTTGACCTGCATACCGTATGGGTAGATGTTTTGATTTATCGCCATAAAAAACCACCTTTGTATACGCCGAAAGCTTCTCCGCCAAAAGGACGGGAAGCTTTTTTCGGTGTATGAAGAATTTTAATTCAGATTTGCCAGACTTGCGTTTACCTCTTCCACAAGGGTCTGTCCCACCTCGCGTGTGGCTTCCTTGCCCTGTGCGTAGGAAGAACCCTCAAAGGGCTTGTACATAACGTAGTCGGTAACGGTGGAAACAAAGTCGTCCGAAATGCCGTAGGACATATCGTAAAAGGGCTTTTCCTTTGCAGCGTTGTTGCATTCGTAGTACTGCTCCAAAAGCTCGTCTGTCCAGTGGAAGTCCCGTTTTTTCTTTTCGTCGCTTACTTTCCTTGCGTTTTCGTCAAGGGAAGCGGCTATACAGCACTCGGCGTATCTTGCAACGCCCTCAGGGTTCGCAGTACCCTTGCATAGCATAAAGCCGTCGGGTATGATCGAGTAGGCAGCATCATAGTCGGGACAGCAGGGTACGGGTACCATTGCCGCGTCCTCGGGATCAATGCTTAAAGACCATTGGTCGGACTCCAATATCCACGAGCCGCAGAAGTAGAAAAGCTGTCTGCCTTCGCCCATCATCTGGGACTGCTCCGACCAGTTGAAAAGGGACTTGTCAAAGAACAGACCGTGAGAGTACATATCCTCCGCAAGGTTCATTGCCGCGTCAAGCTGCGGACTGTCAAGGGTAAGCTCCATCAAGCCGTTGTTTACCCTTACAACGGAAGTTCCCGATGAGGTTCCCAGAGCCTTTTGATAATAGTAGCCGTCCAGACCGTAGCGGTCGGAGTCGGGGTCGACGAAATCGGTAAGCATACTCTTAAAGCTGTCCCAGTTCCACTCGCCCGCTTTGTACAGCTCCCAAGGGTCGTCAAAGCCGTTTTCGTTAATGGTCTTTTTGCTGTAGATGACCACCGCTTCAGGAGTAACGCCTGTGCAAAGCTCATAGTGCTTGCCGCCGAAAACGAAATTCTCCATAAAAGGGGCGGTCTCCTGCCAGATATCGCTGTTCAGGTCGACATAATCGTCCACGGGGACGAACATTCCCGAAACTATTCCCTTTGGGACAGCTCTTGTCTCAAATGGGAAAAAGTCAACGCCGTCACCGCCCAGCACGTGGGTTGACAAGTCCGACCAGCGGTTTTCCCAGGTGGTGGGGACGTACTCGATATTTCCGCCGTATTTCGACTCGAACATCTCCAATGCCACCGACTTTGAACCGCCTCGACTGTCGGGGTTAAGATCGTAATGGGCAAGCCATTTTATTGTTTTGTTTTCAAGCTCCTTGTCGGTAAGGAGGGAATCCGCCGCGTCGTTTACAGCCTGTTTGTCCTCCTCGTTAAGCTGCTCGGTGTTCACCGAAGCCGCCGTTGTCGTATCCGAGGGGACGTTTACGCTGTCTCCTCCGCTGCTGTCGGAACAGCCTGCAAGCCCCGCCGCGAAAACTGCGGAAAGCGCAAATGAAAAGCTTCTTTTGAATTTCTCGGTCATAATTTCCAAACCCTTTCACAAGTTTTTTGGAATATGGTTTGCCGGCAAGCATATTCAAATTTTTTAACCTTTCTTTATTCCAAGTATATAACGGGAAATCAAATTTGTCAATAATAATTTTTGAACACGTATTAGTTTTTTGAACAATCAAATTTTCGGGCTTGTTTTATCAAAGCTCGGCAGATACGGGGTTTTTATTAAAATCCCATATTCAAAATTCAAATATAT
>CAMWVF010000069.1 GCA_947177545.1 uncultured Clostridia bacterium
GTTATTATGTATGACCCGAAAAGCGGCGAGGCAGTGTTCTACAGCAGCGCCGACGGCTTGGCGGGGGACAGGGCAAGAGTCTTTCTGGAGCTTCGGGACGGCACTATCGCTGTGGGTATGCAGAACGGTCTTAGCTTTATCGAGGACGGCAATGTCCAAAGCTTTACAGACCTTGAGTACCCCGCAATTCTGTCCCTCCTTGAAACGGACAGCGGCTCGGTATTTGCGGGCAGCGACGGCGGTGGAATTTACGAGATTACGGACAGCGGCGAGGTAGTCTCCCACAGCTTTGACAAGGGTCTGAACGAGGGCGTTGTACTCCGTATGCTAAAGGACGATGACGGAAACGGCTGCTTTATCAGCGCGGGCAGCAGCCTGTACTACATGGAAAACGGTTCTTTCAGAAAGCTGGACGCTCTTGAAAAGGGCGCAGGCAGCATTTTTGATTTTTACCTTATAGACGGCACTTTGTGGCTCTTGCAGAACAACGGCATACTTGCCGTAAATAGGGCTGACCTGATTAATGGCGGTACGGGCAACCCTATAACATACGGCTTTGAGTACGGCTTGTCGGGTTCTCTCAACGCAAACACATGGCATTGTCTACAGGACGGAAAGCTGTACCTTGCAACAAGAAACGGCATAAGCGTATTCGGCTTCAAAGCTCCCGAAAATGAGCTTCCCAAGGTCATAATAACAAGCGTTGTGGTGGATGGGACGGTTTACGATACCCCCTCCGCGGCAATAAAAGTGCCGAGCAATGCACAGCGTGTGACTGTTAATTTTTCAGCGCTGTCTTTTACCGACACAACGAGATTTTCCATAGGATATAAGCTGAACGGCTTCGACAGCAGTGAGATAAAGGCGGGGGAGATAAAGAGCGGCTCGGTCAGCTATACCAATCTTTCGGGCAGAGGGTACAGATTTGACATTAGAGTAATTGACCCAGACGACCCCACTGCTGCTTCTCATAATTTTTGCAGCGTTGAGATAATAAAGCGGAAAAAAGTTACTGAGCGCCCTATCTTTTGGGTTGCGGCAGTATTTGTAATTGCGGCGATAGCAATGGGTTCAATAACGCCTATATCCGCCGCAAAGGTAAAGCTTGCGCGCCGCAGACAACGGGAGTATCAGGACATTCTGGAGCAGTCCCTGCTGACCTTTGCGGGAACTATCGACGCAAAGGATAAGTACACAAACGGTCACTCCATACGTGTGGCAAGGTATTCAAGAGAGCTTGCAAAGCGCATGGGTATGTCCGCGGAGGAGCAGGAGCATATTTACTATGTTGCGCTTCTGCACGATATCGGCAAGATAGGTATTCCCGACCATATCCTAAATAAGCCGGGTAAGCTTGACCCTGAGGAAAGAGCGGTAATTCAGACCCACCCGAAGATAGGCGCGGAAATACTGAAAAACTTTACCGCACTGAGCGGCATTGCTGAGGGTGCAAAGTACCACCACGAACGCTTTGAGGGCGGCGGCTACTGCGAGGGCATAGCGGGGGAGGATATCCCGCTTGTGGCAAGAATAATCGGCGTTGCGGACACATATGACGCAATGTCCAGCGAAAGGTGCTACAGAAAGCCTTTGAGCAGGGAAGTCATTTAGTCCGAGCTGAACGGCGGCAAGGGTACGCAGTTCGACCCTAAGATAGTCCCCCACATGATAAGCATGATAGAGGACGGTACGGCGGATATGCTGAAGGAAAACAGCGGAGAAGCTATTGTTTAAATGGTAAAGAAGGTTGAAGAATGAACATAATCATTGTAGGCTGTGGCAAGGTCGGTCAGGCGCTTGCCGAGCAGCTTAACGAAGAGGACAACAACGTCACGGTAATAGACGTTGACAGGAAAATAGTGGAATCTGTGGCAAGCCGTTTCGATGTAATGGGCGTGGCGGGAAACGGCGCGACCCACGCAGTCCAGCAGGAGGCGGGGATTACCCGTGCCGACCTGATGATAGCGGTAACGGGTTCGGACGAGCTTAATCTGCTTTGTTGCCTTATCGCCAAGAAAGCGGGTAACTGTCAGACCATTGCGAGGGTACGAAGTCCCCAGTACAACATAGAAGCCCCGTTTTTAAAAGACGAGCTGGGACTTGCAATGGTCATAAACCCCGAATATGCGGCGGCGGCGGAAATCGCGAGAATTCTCCGCTTTCCATCGGCGATAAAGATAGACACCTTTGCAAAGGGCAGAGTGGAGCTGCTGAAATTCCGACTCCCCGAAAACAGTCCCCTTGCAGGCTGCGCTGTAAAGGATATAAACGTAAAGTTCAACAGCGACATACTTGTATGCACCATTGAGCGCGGTGATGAGGCGTATATTGCATACGGTGACTTTGTTTTCGAGGAAAAGGACGTTATTTCAATAGTCGCATCGCCACGTAAGGCAAACGACTTTTTCCGCAAGATAAAATATAAGACCAATTCCGTCAAGGACGTCATGATAGTGGGCGGCGGCGAGATAGGTCACTATCTCTGCGAAATACTGCTTCGTTCGGGAATGATAAACGTCAAGCTTATTGAGAAAAGTCCTGCCCGCTGTGAGGAGCTTGCCGATCTTATGAATGACGTTATAATCATAAACGGGGATGCTTCCGACCAGAATGTACTCTTTGAAGCGGGGCTTGAAAACTCGGGAGCCTTTGTTGCTCTTACCAATTTGGACGAGGAAAATATCCTGCTGTCCCTTTTTGCTAAAAGCGTTGCAAAGGTAAAGCTCATAACCAAGATAAACCGTATAGATTTCGGCGACGTTATAAATCATCTTGATTTAGACACCATAATTTACCCCAAAAATATCACTTCCGAGACTATAATCCGCTATGTCCGCGCCATGAAAAACACCATGGGCAGTAATGTTGAGACCCTTTACAACATCATAAAAGGCAAGGTCGAGGCTGCGGAATTTATCATAAAAGAGGACTCGCCTATTGTAAACAGACCTCTTATGGAAATGCAGTTCAAGGAGGGCGTGCTGGTGGCTGCCATACTTCGAGAGCGAAAGGTTATAATCCCTCACGGTCAGGACAGCATACAGGTGGGAGATGCTGTGGTGATTGTTTCCAACCACCTTGCGCTCCACGATATTACGGATATTCTTAAATAACAGATTGGAAGTATATAACAAATGAACTTTAAAATGATAGCCTATATTTTAGGCTGGATATTGATATTTGAGTCGCTGTTTATGGCTGCGCCGATGATAACGGCGGTGTGCTTCGGCGAAAGAGAATTTTGGTACTTCGTCCTTACGGCGGGCATATGTCTGCTGATAGGCTGGCTGTTTATACGCAAAAAGCCGGATCACAAGGAGCTTTATTCCAGAGAGGGAAACGTTATCGTTGCCTTTAGCTGGATATGGCTGAGTATTTTCGGTGCGCTGCCTTTCTACATTTCGGGAGCGATACCGTCCTATCTAGACGCGCTTTTTGAGACAGTTTCTGGCTTTACCACCACGGGTGCAAGTATACTTCCCGAGGTCGAAAGTCTGCCAAAATCAATGCTTATGTGGCGCAGCTTTATCCACTGGGTTGGAGGCATGGGCGTGCTGGTGTTTATTATGGCTTTTCTGCCTCTTTCGGGGGCGCAGAATATGCACATTATGAAAGCTGAAAGCCCAGGACCCTCCGTCAGCAAGCTTGTCCCAAGGGTAAAGAGTACGGCTTTGCTGCTGTATAAAATTTATTTCGTGCTGACTTTTCTTGAATTTATTGTCCTGCTGATATGCGATATGTCGGTCTTTGACGCGCTGAACACGGCCTTTGCCACAGCGGGTACGGGTGGCTTTGGGGTGCGCAACGACAGCATGGGCAGCTTTTCTCCCGCAATACAAATTGTGGTAACTGTGTTCATGATATTATTTTCAATAAATTTCAATTCCTACTTTTTGCTGATAAGCGGTAAAATAAAGGATGCCTTTAACTCGGAGGTCTGCGCATTTTTGGTGATTGTTGCTACAGTGACGGGTATAATCACATTCAATATAAAAGAACTTTTCAGCACTACGGGAGAAGCCCTAAGGCACTCGGTTTTTGCGGTCTCCTCGCTTATTTCAACAACAGGCTTCGGTACGGTGGACTTTAACGTATGGCCGGAGCTTTCCAGGACGCTTTTGGTGCTTGTGATGTTTATAGGAGCCTGTGCAGGCAGTACAGGCGGCGGTATAAAGGTGTCCCGAATACTGATACTGTTTAAAAGTATGCACAAGGAGCTGCTGGCGATAATACACCCGAAGCAGGTCAAAAAAATAAAGCTGAATTCCCACACTATCGAGCACGAGGTAGTTCGCGGGGTGAACGTTTTTATGGTGGCATACCTGATGACTTTTATAATTTCGCTTGTGCTGATATCCTTTGACAATCACGATTTGATAACGAATTTCACCGCCGTCACCGCAGCGATAAACAATATAGGTCCCGGACTGGAGCTTGTGGGTCCCACAGCCAATTTTGGATTTTTCTCCGCGCCTGCAAAGGCAGTGCTTATATTTGATATGCTTGCGGGCAGGCTGGAGCTTTTCCCAATGCTTTTGCTGCTTACTCCATCAACGTGGAAGCGGTAAATTGCATAAGTTTCAGTTCTGAGCGTCCGCTTTGGGCGGCTGAAAGTCGCCAAGCTGCCGACCTTAAGCAGATAGGATATGACGTGCCGATTGAGATACTGAAACGTTACAGACGATAATTTGATTTAATGAATCAGGTGAAAAAATTAAGAATATTGGAGTAAATATGATAACAAAAGAATATGGAAGCAACAATAAAGATGTTATTATCATGCTTCACGGCGGCGGTCTTTCATGGTGGAATTATGCAGGAGAGAAAGATATTCTTGCAGAAAAATATCATTTGGTTATTCCGATACTGGACGGTCATTCAGACAGTGATAAGGGATTTACTTCCATTGAAGATAATGCCGATGAACTAATAAGCTTGATTGACAGCAGATTTAATGGAAATGTTAAGCTGATATGCGGTTTGTCGCTCGGCGGTCAGGTATTATTGGAAATGCTTTCAAAAAGAAACGGTCTATGCAGTTATGCAATTATTGAAAGCGCATTGGCATATCCGCTGAAATTAACAAATCAACTTATTGGAGCGGCCGTTAATATGTCGTATTCTTTGATAAATAAAAAGTGGTTTTCAAGGCTTCAGTTCAGAAGCTTAAAAATGAAAAATGATTTATTTGAAAGTTATTACAGAGATACGTGCAAAATAAAAAAATCAGACATGATTGCCTTTATGAAAGCCAATTCAAGCTATAAATTAAAAGCCGGTTTGAGCGGCTGCAAGGCAAAGGTTCTCATATTAGTTGGGGAAAAAGAAAGACCGGTTATGAAAAAATCCGCAATCACAATACACGAAAAGATTCCTTACAGCAGTTTGGAAATTTTGAACGGCTGTTATCATGGGGAATTAAGTATAAATCATGCTGATGAATATGCAGATAAAATAAAAAAATTATTAGGATAAATTCAAATAAAAGGAGTAGTAAATTTGCCGAGAAAAAGTAAAAAAGATGAAAAGAAAACCGCCCCCGCAATTCCCAACGCCTATATTGCAGGCAGCGGAATTGTGGTGGAGGAGCAGATAACCGACACGCTGGAGCGGAACTATATGCCCTATGCAATGAGCGTTATCGTGTCCCGAGCCTTGCCTGAGATAGACGGCTTTAAACCGTCACACCGTAAGCTTTTGTATACTATGTACAAAATGGGCTTGTTGACGGGAGCAAAGACTAAATCCGCCAATATTGTGGGTCAGACCATGAAGCTTAACCCGCATGGCGACGCCGCAATTTATGAGACTATGGTACGTCTTGCCAAGGGCAACGAGGCTTTGCTGCACCCATATGTTGACAGCAAGGGCAACTTCGGAAAGGCATATTCCCGTGACATGGCGTATGCCGCCTCACGTTACACCGAGGCAAAGCTTGATTCCATATGCAACGAGCTTTTCCGCGATATCGACAAGGATACGGTGGATTTTGTCCCCAACTACGACAACACAATGACCGAGCCTACTCTGTTCCCCGCAACCTTTCCCTCGGTTCTGGTGAACTCAAACGTGGGTATCGCCGTATCAATGGCAAGTGCGGTGTGTTCTTTCAACTTATCCGAAATTTGCGAGACAACTATTGCACTTATAAGAAATCCCGAGCATAATATTTTAAGCACATTAAAGGGACCCGATTTCTCCGGCGGCGGATTTATGCTTTACGACGACGACGATCTGGAAAAGATATACCG
>CAMWVF010000070.1 GCA_947177545.1 uncultured Clostridia bacterium
ACCGAATAGTGGGCGCGAACACGCCTCCCGAGCTTGGCAGCTTGTCCAGCATGACCTGACTGCTTTCGGTGAGGACGTACCCTATCTGCTTCCAGTTCACAAGGTCGCCGCTTTCAAACAGCGGCACGCCGGGAAAATACTGAAAGGAACTGCAAACCATGTAATATTTTCCGTTTGCAAAGCACACGCTGGGGTCAGGGTAAAAGCCTTTTACAACGGGGTTTTTGTAGACCATAAAAATTCTCCTTTTGCAAAATATATTAATTTTATTTTACAATAATTATCGGCTTTCGTCAATATAATTCTGCACGCGGTTCTGAATGATTTCAGCGACCCCCTTTGCTGACTTTTGTCCCGAGAAGTAAGCTCCTGCCTCCTCGCGGACTATATTGATAATTTCAGTACTGTACTTCATCTCCACCGCGCCGCTTATCAAATCGTATACCCTTTGGTTATCCTCGTCGGTGTTCACGCCAATATATTCCTTTTTTCCCGACTCGCCAATAATATAATACGGTTCGACATATTCATTTTCATCGCTGTCCCAGACAAGCTTTTTGGCGAACTTCGCCTGCTCTTCAAGGACAGAACGTCTGACGGCAAAGGGTCCCGAGTTGGCAAATTCATTCTGACGGCTTCCTGTAAGGAAATATTTTACAAACGCCCAGCCGCCATCGGGGTTCGCGCCCTTTGCTAATACGGAAAATTTGCTGCCGTTCGGCTGTATAGCCGAGCCGTTCCCTCCTGCGCCGGGAAACCCGATAAATGTCACTGGATCGCAAAATTCCAGATGTTCTACTGTGCGAATGTTTCTGAAATTATAAAAATATACAAAGTCAAATGGCATTGTTCCGTTAAGTTTTGCGTATCTCTCTTTCAGCTGTGCTTCGTGAAATTCCAATTCGCTCAGCGCCTCGGGCGTGGTGGGAAACTGCTTGCAGAATTCCAGCAGCTTTATAAATTCTTCGCTGTCAAAGCGACACTCTCCATTGGCTGTATCTATAAAATTTTCATAGCCGTAGGTCATAAGGGTTGACAGTACACCGTCGCTGCCTTCGTCGGAGAACGGGCTGTCGGGGTACTCGTTTATAAGTTCAATAAATCTGTCAAGGGTTATTCCCTGCTCCTTGCCCACGACGGATGTCTTGCCTGCGGCGGAAAGTATAAAAAAGGACGTAAAAATGCGGTACAGCCCGCCGTCCCATTCAAAGGCTTTAAAAACGTCGGAAAAATCATCGCGGCTAAGGTCGGGGTCGTTGTCTATAAACTCGTAAAAATCAGCCAGCATACCTTTTTGCGCATAGTGTTCGATAGGAAACTGCCCGTCCTCGTCGTACATAATAACGTCCGGGTATTTTCCCGCCGCCATAGCCGCATTAAATTGGTCTATGGGATTATCGCTGTATTCTACCGAAAATTCTGTAATCTGTACTTCGTATTCATTGTTAAATTGGTTAAACAGCCTTATATTTTCGTAAACAGCAGAACCGATGCGCATAGCATAGACTTTCACTATTTTCTTACCGTCTTCGGTAAGCTCTGGTACTTGTCCTTTTTTCCCGCAGGACGATAACGTCAGACACAACGCCGCCGCTGTTATAAGTGCAAAAATTTTCTTAAACATAATAATTTTCCTATCGGCTTTCGTCAATATAATTCTGCACGCGGTTCTGAATTATCTCGGCAGCCTCTTTTGAGGATTTCTGCCCCGAAAAATACGTTGCCGCCTCCTCGCTGATAATAGCGTTTATTCCGCTGTCATAGCGGCTGATATTTTCGACGCTGTTTATAAAATTGATTATATTTTTATTCTCCTCGTCGGTGTTTATGCCGATGTTTACCTCTGCACTGCCGTTCCAGTAGGTCTTTTGTTCATAGACCTTTCTTCCGTTGTCGTCCTCATAGTACGGCATTTCCTTGGCAGCCTCCGCAGCCTTTTCAACAGCCGACAGCTTCAAGGGGAAACGGTCGCTGTCATTTTTGGCATACTGCTCCTGATATTCGTCCGTGAGAAAATATTTAAGGAATTCCCAAGCCCCCTCGGGGTTGGACGCATTTTCCGCAGCGGCAAGCTCCTTGTACGCATTAAATACCGCGCCGTTCCCCTTTGCCCCTGGGTATCCCTTAAATGTTACGGGGCTGACATAATTCACCTTTTCAAGTATTCTCATATCCTCAAAATTGCCAATACTGCACATGCACAAAAGCATATCACCGTCTCGGCACGCCTTGTAGTAATCCGTCCAATAATTGTTGCTGTTCGCCTCCATTTGCTCACGGTCAACCTCCTGCGGGAAACGGTCTGTAAATTCCATAAGCCTTATAAAATCCTCCGAATCAAAATTGCATTTTCCGCTTTCCCTGTCAATAAAATTTTCATAGCACTGTCTTGTTACCGCAGAGAAAAAATTCGACCTGTCTATAGTAACGCAGTATCTGTCCCCAACAATATATTTGTCGGGATTTTCGTCCGCAAGCTTAATGAACTCGTCAACAGTCCACCCCGAAGTACTGCCCGTAATCGAGGCTTTCCCCACAAGAGTATTTATGCTGAAGCTCGGCACAAGCTCGTAAAGCTTGCCGTTTGTCTCATAAGCTTTCAGTACGCCGTCAAGATAATCGGTACGGCTAAACGCTTCGTCCTTGTCCATAAGACCGTAAAGGTCAGCAAGGAAACCCTTTGAAATATAGCTGTCGATAGGCATGGCAGGGTGCAAAAGAATGACGTCGGGTATTTTCCCCGCGATAATATCATTGTTAAGGCGTGTGATAGGGTCATCGGGATAATCCTTTCCATACTCTTTAACTTCTGCCTGATATTCGGAGCTTTTTCTGTTGAAATCGCTGACGTCATTTTTTAAATCGTCGTCCATGTATAAAGCGTACACCGTGACGATTTTCTTTCCGTCATCCGTTGTTTTAACGTTTTGGGGTACTTGTCCCTCTCCGCCTTTACCGCATGAGGACATTGCCAATACCATTACTGCGGACATCACCGCCGCTAAAATCTTTTTAAATCTCATAAAAATTTCCTTTCCGTAAAACGTAAATAACTGTAATTAATTTTAACAGAATTTTAATGCAAAGTCAAATTACAAAACGGTTACAAATGGGCTGAAAAGGTTACAGAAAGGTTACAAAAAGAGGCAGGAAATATTTCCTGCCTCCGGAAACCAAGTCTCTAACCGAAAAGGTCAATATCGGAGACCTCTTCACGTTCGGGAACTTGAATATTTATCATCTTTTCATAGACTGTAGGCTCGTTCTCCCGCTCTTGGGGGACTTCCGCAATATCCTCGGACGCTTCAATTTCTTCCGCAACTATTTCCCCCATTTCCTCCGAGGGAGGTTCAATGGGGACAAGCTTTATCCTCTCCGTGCGCTCCTCAACAAGCTCCCCCTCAATGTATTCGTCGGCGCCGTGGTGTTCCATAGCCGCAAAGGAAATGTCGTCCATAGCAGGGTCAAAAAAGGGAAACCCCGGCAGCGCTTTCAGCATATTTATGCTTGAAATTGCGTACAGGGCGCGGAACTGTCCCGCCGCCGCAAGAAAATAAAGTACCCCGCCGATGATCGAAAAATCACTGCCTGTCATACACAGCACTGCCGCCGCTGCAATTGCAAGAGGTATCGCCGCCATAGTGGGGCCGATACGCTTTACCCCGCAGCCAATATACGCAAGGACGGTAAAAAGCGCCCCGAACAGTGTGAAAAGAGCCATGGAAAACGGCTCGAAAATCGCGCAGGCAACGCCCAATGGCAGAATGACCAACGGATATATTTTCCCGAAAAGTATCGCCTTTTCCGAGGACTTTCTTAATTTCCCCGCCGCCGCATAGTGGGCAAGCGGTCTGTTTTCATCGTAAAAAATCGGTTCTTTTTTCAAAGCAATTCCCCCTCAGACCTATTGTAACATATTTCTCACAAAAATGCAATATACAAACCGCGCCCCGTCTGTCAATTGCCTGACGAGATCAGTCCCGCATAATATTTTGCAAGCTTTTCCGCAAGGACGCTGACAAGCTTTACCGCCTCGGCTTTCAGCTCTGAATTGGCGTAAAAGCCCCTCTCCGATAAAGCTGCTGACTCCTTTGCAAACTCCACCGCCTTGACGGTGTTTTCCTCCGCAAGCTCCCGTGCAAGCATATAAAGACACTTTGCCTTTACCGCGTAAAATTCGTCCGCCAGTACAGCCCAGCTCTGCTCCGAGCCTATTTCGGCGGCAGCCTCACTGTATCTGCCCTGCGCGTAAAGCTCCTTTGCCGAGATAAGCTTTTCAAGGGGGACGCTCTGCTCCGCGCCGCTTTCCTCGTAAAGCTCCGACCCCGTGGAGGGCATAAGCTCAGATATAGGGATATCCAGCGTTTCCGCAAGATATTCAAGAGTTTTCACGGAGGGCGTTGCCGTGCCGCTTTCTATCTGACTCAGCATATTTCTTGTAATAAAATCGCCCACCACCTCGCTCTGGGTCATTTTTTTGGAGATACGGGCTTCTTTGATGCGTTTTCCTCGTTCAATTGCAGTCAAAATTATAACCTCCCCGACAACAATTTCGGTGTTGTATGTTAAGTTTAAATTTTCTTTAGTAAATAATATTTACTATATTGTAACACATTCTTTTTGAAAATGCAATAGGGTAAAGGAAATTTCCTAAAAAATTTTAAAAACCCCTTGACAACGCAATTTATCCGTTATATAATAAAGTAAATTAAATTTACTAAGGACAGGGGGACGGCAATATGCGTATATGTGAAATTTTTACCGCGGTATTTTTGTGCGTATTTTGCTTTTTTGCCGTTTTGCACCTGCCGATCGCAATAATTTTGTATATTTTTATTAGGCTGATATCCAATTGAAAAGTGTATAAAAATCAAGCAAAAACTTGCATATACGGTTTTTGCGCAGAGTTTTATCTGCACGTTTAATTGTAGATTAGCATTATGTACTTGACAAAAGGCTGATAAGAATGTATAATATAGGTAAATGTTATTTACATAAGCTGTCAGCCACGTACAAAAGGGAGGAATTGCTGTGAAAAAGAATTTTGCCGTAAGCCACGTGTGCCGAAAGGGTATCAGCGGCGGATTTATGTACGTTACCCCCGAAAGACTTATATATCAAACGGGGAAAGTCTCTATCCCAAAGAAGCTGCGTAATATCGAGCTGCCGTTTGGAGATGTGGTTTCCGCGGAAAAAGGCAAGCTTTTGTTCCTGCCGACGGTGACATTTAAAATGCAGGACGGCGGCGAATTCAAATACATTATTTATTTCCGAAAAAAATTTTTTGACATTCTGAACGAATTAGGCGTGAAATTTTAACTGGTGCGAAAGGGGATATTTACCATGACCGAATGGTGGGAAAGCTTATCAATGCTTTCAAGGGTTCTGTACTGCATTGCTGTGCCGTCAACGCTTGTTTTGCTTTTGCAGACGATTTTTTCAATTACGGGAATAGGCGACGACGCTGACATAAACCTCAGCGACACGGGCGGAATCGACATGGGTGCGGACGTTGACCTTGACGTAAATATTGACGTTGACGCGGACATCGATTTCGGCGTTGACACCGACATCGACGGGGATATTTGCCCCGACGGAGATGTGGATTCCGTAACTCATGTGCACGGGAATCTCGCTTCCCTGCGGCTGTTTACTTTGCAGGGAATCGTGGCGTTTCTTGCGGTTTTCGGCTGGGTTTCCATAGCTGCGGTAAGCGGCGGCATTCCGGGTGTGGGAGCAGTCCCTCTCGGCTTTGTGGCGGGATTTTTTGCGATGTACGGCGTTGCAAAGCTTGTGCAGATAAGCGGCAGGCTTGCGGAAAACGGCACTATTGATTTCCGCAATGCTATAGGCGAAACAGCGGCGGTGTACATACCCATACCTCCAAACGGCGAGGGTGAGGGCAAGGTCACACTGACCTTGCAGGGTCGTTTTATGGAATGCAGCGCAGTATCCAACGAAAAAGAAATACTCAAAACAGGTACGGTGGTACGTGTTACCGACCTTAACGGCGAGACGCTTGTTGTTGAAAGGCTGTGATGTTATGGAATTTCTATTCGATGTTATTTTGAATCTAATAGAGTCTTGTATTGACGAAGCTATTGATTATATTGGGGATAAAATCAGAGCGGCAAAATGTAAGAAAAGACAGTCTTGAAAGGAATAAGTACATAATTATTTTTACATAAAATGTTGCGGTGCTGACAATAACTGTCAAC
>CAMWVF010000071.1 GCA_947177545.1 uncultured Clostridia bacterium
AAAGCCTTATTGTCATTATTTTTTTCTGTAATAACGCTGTCAAGTAATACACCATTTGATATTAGATTGTTGATGTGGTATATCATACTATAAACATTTTGATCTTTATGTTTTCTTCCATATGTTAATGTATCTTCTAACCCCCGTCGACTTACTTGTATATTCCAATTAGTGTCCTTATTTATTATTACCCCCCTTGGAATAGCTTGTGATTTAACATCATTGCTTACAGTTTGAAAATCTACATCTTTTTTATAAATATCAAATATACTAATAGTGTTTTTATTGTCATTTTCTCTCCAATCGCCGTTTATAAGTCTATAAAACGGCGATTTTTCAGATAATTCGCCTTGAAATTTTTCTGCCCATTTTTCAGTTGCCGCAAGCTCGGCTGACGAAAAATTAAGTATGCTTTTTCTCGGCTCTAATGTGCGTAAAATGTCAATATCTGCTTGTGTGATTTCAACAGGCAATAACAACGCCTCCATTTCTAATTCCCCAATGGGGAATTTTTAAACGATAAAGCAGCCATTTTCAGAGGCATATATTTTCTGTGGGTCGCACTTATTTTTCTTAACGTCTTTTGCAATAGAATCAAGAACTTTTTGAATATGCTCAATATGTTGAGCAAGAGCTTCAAAGCTTTTCTTGGTAATAGCATAGTTACTATCTGTGCCGTATTTTTCTTTCTCATCTTCGCTTAATATATCAAGTCCTGCACCCATAAAAAAAGTTTTCATAAATTCCTCTGTGCGTTCTTCATTATCAATTCCATAGATGTTGATTTTAGCCTCTCTGTTGATGTCCTTAATAAAAATTTTCATAAAAAATTCCTCCAATTTAATTATTATCAGGCAGTAAAGCCGCACCTGCTTCTCTTTCGGGAGTTTGCTTTGTTAGTTTTTTTGCAGCATTTTTTAGTTCGTTAAGAGTAGCTGCTATCATATTACGTTTTCTCCGTCCGAATTGGTCTGCAATTATATTTTCTGCGTATATGTACCATTCAGGTCGTATACGTTCTCCAAATTCTGATGACATAACAATTGTATCTCCCTTTCGGAGCAATTTTCCTGAATCAGAACACTCTTTAATAACAGACCATATTTCGTCAAAGTCAAAAAGTTGTTTACGGAAAAGCACTTCATTCTCTGCTGTGAATTCCTCAAATTTAGCATCTCGGTAAATATAAAGCTTGATTTTTTTGCAATGGTAAACCTCGATAATCATTTTGTCTATCGGCTGATGTGACGATAAATATTTTTTTAAAGCAAGTGCCTCAAGTTCATTTTCCGAATAAACCTCGTCTGTGTCTATATGAATAAGAGCCGAATAATTTGCTTCAGCTTCAAGGTTTGAATGCAGTTTTCCGTCACTCATTGCATTATGCGAATAGTCAAAGTAATTAACTGTATCACCGCATATAGACCGCTTTTTTATATATGCCTTTATATCAAAGCATAGCTTGACATCACTAATGTATTTTTCATACTCTGATTTAAAGCTGTCGTTATATGGAATTTTATTTTCCTGTGCGTAAGACATAAAGTCAGAAGCATAATTTTTTCCGTAAATGTCCAAACAACAATTAAGTGCAAAATAATCAAACGGTATGGGTGCATTTTCGGAATTAACATCATATTCAGCGGATTCAGCGGCTTGTATTATGTACTTGGAATCCTCCAACACCATTAAATCTTTGTCGCTGTCATAATATCCGAATTCAATTCCTGCATTACACATAAATGATAGCAAGCCTTTTTCACTTCTGATAAATCCGTTTACAGCTTCAACATATGGCGAATCAAGAATTCTTTCAACCATTTCAAAGGATACGCCTAAAATTTCAGGATATTTTCTTGAATTGACACAAACCGTAAAAATTGCTCTTAATTTTTTATTGTCCGATTCAATCTCCCGTTCTTCATTGCGGCGTACCATATTTTCGAGTGAAATAGCGTCCTCCAACCAATCGGATTTATTGAAAAGAATAATATTTTTAACTGTTTCTTCATCAATAATTCCCATACCGAAAAGCATTATTAATCTGTCGTTCTGCTCTGAATAAGGCTCTTTAAGTATTTTCTTGCGAACATCAAGAGATAAAGTCTGTGAGCATTTCACTTCATTGGGCAGACGTGCGCCGAACACGTCTACCAATACGGAATATCGGAAAATCATCGTCTGCATATCCGCGTCCTCGGATATATAATCACGGTATGCGCCCATAAATTATTCCTCCTTTTTCAGATTGATATATTTGCCCGTATCTGCAAGGCTGTAAACGGCTTTTTCCGTTCCGCTCAAAGTCTTTTTCGATATTGTAGCCTTGCCTTTGGCAAGCAGCTCCGCCGCTGTCTTGGCGGTAACGGTCACACCGTTGTATTTATCTTCTTTCCATAGAGCAAAACCGCAGCCGTCCTTGCCGCTTTCACAGTAAAAATTACTTTTTCCCTCGAAAATATTCTTACCGCAGCGAGGACATTTTCCAACAGGTGTTTTCTCTGTTTTAATGCGCTTGAAATTTACATATTCACCCGTATCGTCAAGCTGATAATCGGCTGTGTAAGCTTCATCATCTTTATTTTTGGCTTTAAGGGAGACAGTCTTACCGTCAAGCAGCTTCTTCACCATTTCGGCAGTAATTTTTGTAAGATAGAATTTATTTTCTTTCCAGATCACAAAGCCGCAGCCGTCCTTGCCGCTTTCACAGTAAAAATTACTTTTTCCCTCGAAAATATTTTTGCCGCAGCGGGGACAAATTCCTATTGCTTCACGTTTGGGGGCGTTGGCATTTTCGTGATGTACGGGAGTGCGCTCCCTGCTGTTTTCATATGAAATCGTAGTGCGGATAAAGGTTTTCACATCATTTGTAAGCTCATCGGGGGAAATTCCTTTTTTCTGTATATTGTCAAAATACTGCTCCCATTCCGCTGTTCTATCAACGGATTTAACGTTGTCGGGCAGGGAATCAATAAACGCACGACCAAACTCCGTTGCTATGAGCTGCTTGCCCTTACGCTCCACATATTCAGCCTCGATAAGCTGTTTAATAATTTCCGCTCTTGTTGCGGACGTTCCTATACCCCGTTCGCTTACGGCTGACTTCAAAGCCTTGTCCTCAATTCTGTTATCAATGTTTTTCATAACTGACAGCAAGGTTTTGTCTGTAAAATGCCTTTTCGGCTGTGTTGTAAAGTCTTTTACAGTAATGTTATCTGCCGTAAAGCTGCTGCCCTCAGCATATTCGGGGATATTGTGTTCTTCTTCCGCTTCACCCTCATATTTGGGACGGTAAGCTTTCCAGCCTGCTTGAACCGTCTTTTTGCAGGATAGCGTATACGTAATATCCTCGCACCAAAATTCATAATTGAATTCCATGTAAACGTGCGGCTTATCAAGAGCCATAAGCAGACGGTTTGTAACCAAATCATAAAGCTTGCGCTCATTCTCTGAAATAGAAATATTGCTAAGAGATTGGTTTGTAATAATAATTGCGTGGTGATCGTCTATCTTGCTGTTGTCAACTACGCGCTTATCAAGGTTTAACCCTTGACTTAAAAGATTTTTCGCACGTTCCCCATTCCCCATTGGGGAATCGGAAAGCATTTTTACAATACCTTCGATCAGCGGCTTCATGTCCTCAGAGATATACTCGCTGTCGGTACGCGGATATGTAAGCAGTTTCTTTTCATAAAGGCTTTGAGCCATAGCAAGCGTTTCATCAGCAGTAAAACCGTACAAATCGTTAGCGTCCATTTGTAAGCTTGTCAAGCTGTACAGAAGAGGACGGTTTTCTTTTTTTTCAATTTTTTCAGCAGCAGTTACATTTACAGGCTTGCCTGTGCTTTGAACTTTCCTTTCTTCTGCCAAATCCCCAGTGGGGAATTCCTCAGTACTTTCCGCACCGTTGTCAAGCACAAGCTTGTAAGAGGTTTTGGAAACAAAATTCTCTATTTCTTTGTCACGGTCTGCAATAATGCTTAAAAGAGGTGTCTTTACGCGACCTATCTTGTGGGAATATTCGTCCTTTATTCCGTACAAACGGGATAAATTCATACCGATAAGCCAATCAAGCTTTTCACGTGTAAATGCAGCGGCGTACATATTATCATAGTCTGACATAGGCTTCAAGTTTGCCATACCCTCGCGGATAGCTTCGTCTGTAACGCTGTTTATCCATAACCGTTTGACAGGCTTTGTGCAGTTATTGGCATTGTAGATGTGGCGGAAAATAAGCTCTCCCTCACGCCCTGCATCCGTAGCACATATTATTTCCGAAACATCGGGACTGTTCATAAGCTCGGAAATAAGGCTGCGAACGCCGTCCTTTGACGGGTCTGTGGGACAAATCTTAAAGTCGGGAAAAATAGGCAGCGTATCAAGTTTCCATTCCTTAAAGCCGTAATCTGCGGGCATACCAACACCGTAAAGATGTCCGACCGCATTAACCACGTAATATTCATCGCTTGCATAGCAATAATTTTTTCCTCCGCTGCCATAGACTTTTTCTCTTGCGCCCAAGCTGTGAGCTATATTTTGTGCAACGCTGGGCTTTTCTGCGAGTATCAATTTTCTGGACATTTTTTATTCCTCCCTGTGATTATCATATTTTTTATCTTCTTCAAGGTTGTTTTTATAGACAATAATTCTATCAATTCCGTATGCTGCCGTAAAAACTCCAAGCATTATAATATGTCCTATACCAACGTGAAATCCTGATTCGCTGTCTGTTTCTGCCTTGTCTGTATTTTCAGTAACAGGTGTTGATTCTGACCCTCCACCTTCTTCGCCTTTGTTTATAATGTTCGTGGTTATTGCTGTGATAATAAGAATAGCGGCAACAACAGCAACTTTAAACCATTTGTTATTTTTCTTTTCGGATAGCCAATTTTTTATTTTATTAAGCATTTTTTCCTCCTATCACGGCTTATCTTTATCAAACTGTTTTTTTGTATCTTTGTAATTTTTTTCGTCCTCATCATCAAATTGATATGATTCCCATACCTTGTCAAGATCAAAATCAAGCGTAAGCATCATCATAATTACAAAATGACTGGGGCAATATTTTTCTTCTTCTTCCGAATATCCACAAAAATTACCCTCATCGTCGTAATTCGCTGTAATAACAGTTATGGAACAGCAATCACCGTTGCTTGGGCAGTCCACATCTTCTTTCCAATAATAAAAGTCCCAAAAACCCGCGCCGCCATATGCGCCTGCAACTGTTTCATCTGTCATAAATATTATGTCTTCGCTACCGTTTGACGAGGATTCATTTTCCGAATTGTCATTTTCTCCTGTTTCAGGGGATTGATTGGATTCCGTATCTTCATCATCATTTGCAGCTACATATGTATCAGGGCGTGTCATAAGTTTGGCATTAAATGTTGATATGGTACATAGCATTTCATCATATAGCTTACCCTTGGGCACTTCCGTTCCGTCGGTATCTTCATCCCACCTAAAGCCTTCAAATATCGGACCTCGCCGCTGACCCATTGAAGATAATTCTTCTTCACTGTACCAATAATCTTCTTCGGGTGGAGATATTGACGGCGGATCAAAACCATATTCATTTACATATATGTCATAATCCCAAGTTAAGTACGCCTCTGTTTGAGCTTGCCAATTTTGACAATCACTTTCCCATTGTGCATATTCAGAGGGATTGACAACACCTGTATTGTTATATTTTCCGCCTGAATTTAGTACTGCTTGTATTACTTCTCTGTTATAATCGTCTACAACCGTGTCCATTACCTCATAATAATGCTGTATTGTATCTGCAACGGGACTGTCTTCAATTTCATTTTCAACATATTCATTACCAAAATCATCTACCTTATCTTTCTTTTTAGTAAGATAAAAAAATGGATACATTACGAAATTAGCAATAATGCCAATGATTATAATAATTAGAATAATAGGAACAACAGCCGCTAAAACGCTGCCTGCCAAAGCGACAAACTTTGCATTAAGCTTTTTCTTTAATTTTTTGGCAGAGGAATTATTTTTTTTGAAATTTTTAGCATATTGTTTTTTCAATTTTCGGTCAAGAGCTTTGCTTTTAGCTTCAATTTTATTTTGTTGTTTTTTGGCATTATCCTTTTTATTGAAATTATCAATTTTTTTAATCAATTTAGCCGAAGCTTTTTCTGAATTAGCGGCAGTT
>CAMWVF010000072.1 GCA_947177545.1 uncultured Clostridia bacterium
GAGTTTCACCCCTGCATGGTTCTCATGCAGCCCTACCCATTGCCTGCGACGCTTTGAACGCTCGGACTGTGGCGGTAAGGGAGTATCATTATATATTCTGCGCGGTCGTCGCCCGCAAGTTGCTAAACTTGCTCCCCGGCGCGGTGTTGGTCGCTCGGCTGTCCGGGAGAGGAAAACCTCACCCGGATAGTGTCATGGCGCACCCGCCGTATAGCTCGGCGCAAAAGGGACGTATCCGATCTGCCCTATGCTGCGCCGCCGTTATCTTGCGCCGCTTTCTTTGTCAAGGTGCTGGAAAGGTTCTGCTGGGGGGGCGGGCAGCGGAAAGGGGGACGCTGCCTGTCCTAAATCAGCTTAAACCTCGAATGAAAGGACAGCCCGCATAAGCCGTGACCGTAAACGGTCGCGTATGTCCTCGTCTATGCCCCAATATACATTTCCCCGCTCGTCGTAGAGCTTGCGCATAGACAGGGACGCTATGTAGCTTTCGTAGTGCTTGACGACAATCGCCATAGCCTCCGGGTCGCCCTTTGTTGCGGCTATGATTACCGGGTAGGGTAACAAGCCGCGTTCAGCATTTTCATTGTTACCAGTCTGTGCAGTCATAGGCGCGTTCCTCCAAATAGCGTTTTAGTAGCTCAAAAGAGCTGTTGCGGCGATACTTCACTGTTGTCCTCGGAATGTTGCAGAGCCTTGAAATCTCGGTTTCGCTCATATCGAAGAAATAATACAGCAGGATAGTTTCGCGCTTTTCTTCCGGCAAGCTCCGCAGGGCTTCGGCAAGCAGCTTTGCGGTTATCTCTTTTCCCGCAATAATGAAAGACTGTTCAGCTTCATCATCTGCAAAATATCTGTCGTAGGTAACAAGCTGGCTTTCTTCCAGTGGTGACAGGTCGGAGAATGTTACTTCCCTTGACTGCTGCCGTTTTGTGTCCCTGTGGGCGTTCATTGCTTCGCGCTTCAATGCCTGTTTGCAAAAGCCATTAAAAGCACAACGGATTTGCCATTGGGTACGGTTTGGTTCATTCATGTTCTCACCTCCTTTCGCAGCCGCGAAAGCGGGTGATTTTTTCTGATGTCCCCTTTCATAAACCCTCAAAACCGCGCACCCCCGAATAGGCGGTGATTTTGCAAACTTTTTGAAAAAATTTTGCCGGGGGAACACAAAACGCCCGTCTACAAAATTGCAGACGGGCGCAGAGGAATTGTAAGCAGTATTTAGTTGATTAGATAGTTCATATTCATGGGTAGAATTTCCCCCGGCGGTGGACGTGATTTTTTTAATACGGCGTTATTTGTTGATTTTTGTCGATAAAGAAACAACACGACGATACCTCCCGATACCGCCGTGCTGTTAAAAAAGGACGACTTTAATACACCCTCCGTTGTCTGGTTTTAAAAAAGAAACGGCGGCATTGAAACAAGTAATCAAAACCGCCGTTTATAACTTACTTATAGAAGCCTACATAGACTGCGGCTTGTTACATCTTAATGTACTTCATTTGTTTAGGATTACAAATTTAAAATTCAGTGTTTCTATCTGTTTGGCATTTTGTAGGTTCACGTCAATCACTCCCAAAACATCATCTGCTAATAGCGCATAAAATGAATTGCCAATAAAAACATTTATTGTAAGCTGGCGTTTAGCAAAATATACTTTAGGGATTCCTAATAAGAATTTCAAATCTATTACAGTAATAAGTTGATCCCCATAATTTGTCACACCTAAAACATAATTTGGAGTTTGCGGTATTCTAACTATGCTATGTAGTTGCGAAACTTTACGAACACTATCAACTAAAATCGCATAAGCCTGATCTTCTAATACAAACTCCAAAAATTTTGCCATATAATCACCTTTTTCTGTTCGGTTAAACATTTCTTGCTTTGTTCTCAATCCTTATTTCAAACCAAACCTTAATGTATTCAGCCAGCACGGGAACTATTTTTTTGATTTCTATGCTGGAAGTATTTATGCACAAGTGGTAATTTGAACGTGCATTTTCTTTTGCGCTTATATAAAACTCCCGGTGTTTTGCTCGTTCTTTATCCACTTCCCGTATCTTACGTTCAAGCTCTGTGGGGGTGAGGTTTTCACCTTTGGGCGCCCGTTCTATACACCGTTTTAGCTTTGTATCCATATCAGCATATACAAAAATATTAAACGGGTTATATTCTTTCAAAATCACATCGGCGCAGCGTCCAATCATAATACAATCCCCTTGCGCTGCAAAAGTTTTAATGATTTTTTGCTGCTCAACAGCAATCGTTACAGCCTGTTTTGTAACCGGGTGTGGGGTCATAGTGAAACGACAGCCTATTGTCCGGGGATATGCGGCTTGCAGATTTTTTTCTGATATATGGGAAACATATTGTTCATCAAATCCTTGTTTTTCAGCTATCATCTGAATGATTTCTTTGTCATAACAGGGAATTTCCAATACATTAGACAAACGCTTCCCCAGTTCACGTCCTCCGCTGCCAAACTCACGGCTAATTGTAATAATCATTTTGTTCCTCCTTTACTCTTTGAAATGAATACCATTTTTTTCAGAATGTTTTAATAGTGCTACTGCAATAATCAATACGATTACTTCATAAATCAACAGTGAAAACCATATTATGCTTTCACCAAATACATATGGCAAAATCAGAATGACTGCCGCATTTACAATAATGCTTCGTAAAACGCTGATATTCAGCGCAAGTAAAGAGCGTTCCGTAGAATACAAGTAAGAAGAAATCATAACATTGACTGCCGTTGCGATAAAGCCAACAGCAAATTGCGGCAAAACTTTGAGCATATATTCCCGTGTTACAGCATCAGTGCCAAATAGACTGCCAATATAGCCCCCAAAAAGAACCGCTAATATCGTAACAGCAGCACTGCCAAAAAAACTGATTTTCAACCCTGCCTTAAAATAGAATTTCAAATCCTCTTTTTTCTTTGCACCATAGCTCTGTCCAAATAAAGGCTGTAACCCCTCACTGGCTCCAAAAAAGACAGCCATAGAGAAAGATGCTATATAACTGATAGCTGAAAAAGCATTGACCCCAAGATCACCTACCATGTCAATGAGAACCATATTCATGCAAAATGTCATAACAGGAGTTGCCAACTGGCTGATTCCTTCGGGCAGACCATGTACAATGATTTCTTTGAACAGACTTTTTTCCAGTTTTATTTTTCCAAAGCGCAGATTTCCCTGTTTACGGATAAAATGGCTCAATATGACCAGTAATCCAAGTGTCTGTGATATGCCCGTAGCAATAGCAGCCCCCTTTGTTCCCCATGCCATAGGATAGATCAGCAGCCAGTCGCCAAAAATATTACATACTGTTGTAACAATCACAACAATACTTACCAATCCGGGCGCATTGTCATTACGGCAATAATTTTGCAGTCCCATAGATATAGCAGATGGAATAATAAAGATAGAATACCAAAACAGATATTCAACCGCTAAATGGTGGAATGTTTCATTTGCACCAAGCAAAGTACAAACCTTATCTGCAAAAAACACGCCAATAAAACTGAGAATTGCTGCGGCACATACCATAAACAGCATTCCATGACGGAATACTTTGTTTCCTCCTTCTATATCTCCTCGCCCAATACGAACAGCGTAAATAGCTACACCGCCAACACTGATAAGCATATTTATTGCTCCAACAACCATGATAAAGGGACTAACTAAATTGATTGCTCCGAGGGCGTTTGTTCCTACACCTCTCCCCACAAAAACTGCGTCAATAATGGTAAACATAAAGAAACAAACATTGCTTAAAATCATTGGTAAGACGTACTTTATAATATTTTTCATGCCTGAACTGGACATTTTAATTTCCTCCCATTCTAAAGCTGGATCGCATAAATAAAAAGAACCGATATTCCGTTTTTGTAACGAATTATCGGCTCTGCGTCTTTGCGTCCGGCTCTTTGATAATTGATATTTTCAGTTGTTCTGCATTGATTAAGGTTTCCTGCCTGCACTTAGGACAAAATAGTGGAAAATGGGAAAGTATTGTATCCTCCCGGATTTTTGTCCGTGTCTTACTTTGGCAGTTTGGACATAGTATCCATTCTTGATTTCCCATATGAAACACTTCCTTACTGTTTTAATATTTGCTCAAATGAAGATTCAAGATGTTTTACAAAATATCCCAAAACGTCAATAAAATCCGCAGGATATTTTTCAAGTGTTTTTTCCATCGCTTGATCTTCTGCCCGATATATAACATCTAATATTTGACTCGCATAAGTCTTTCCTTTTTCTGTAAGGCATATTTGCATTTCCCGCCGTTTTCCGGGAATAGCGGTCAACGTAAGATAACCAGCAGCTTCACACTTTTTAGTAACTGTGTTAAGCGTAGTGCGCGGAAATCCCCATTCCTCACAAATCTGTTTTTGGGAATGTGCTTCTCCGTCATTAAGGGCATAGATAAGCCATAATTCTGATGATTGTCTGCCAATCTTTGGAGTATTGGCAACATAGATTTTTTCAAAATTACTGATTGCTATTGCAAGCCGCCGAACAGCTTCTCGTGTTTCACTCATATTTTACCTCCATATATAATACGATTTCGGATTATATAATAGCACGAATTAGGATTTTTGTCAAGATGGCGTGAAAAATTTCCTCTGATTATATGATGTATTTAAGCTATTTAGTGGAACTGTGTAGACATATCCAAAAAGAAAGGTGAACAGTAAAATATAATAGGGTGAATGAATATGGCAAAAAGACCAGTACCACGATACGACTTTAAGGCTTTTGGGGAAGCAATTAAGACAGCCCGGAAAGGGCGCAAAGAGAGCCGGAAAAAGGTATGCGACGAAATGTATATATCCCCGCGCTACCTTGCGAATATTGAGAATAAAGGGCAGCACCCCAGCTTACAGATATTCTTTGAGCTTATGCTGCGTTACAATATCTCGGTAGACCAATTCCTTTTGGAGCAGCCCGCCGGGAAGAATACCCAGCGGCGACAGCTTGACGCTCTTCTGGACGATATGAGCGATAAAGGAATACGGATAGTCACCGCCACGGCGCGGGAGATCGCAGAGGTTGAGGGTGAGGGAGAATAACCGCTGTCCGGCTAAAATTGAATAGGAACTAAGAAGCGTTGTAATCTTTTTTGAGGTTGCAGCGTTTTTCTTTTGCGGAAATTCGCCAAATCAGATATTCCCGGTGTTGTAGGTAGTAGGAAGAACTTTCGTAGCAAGCATAGGAAAAGAGTACCCTTTTCCGTATTTCTGCCCGCCCGGTCGGTCAGAAATTGCTTGTTGGGAAGTGTCCCAAACCCTCTATGAGAACGGAAAGGAGCGAAAAACCATGAACGGACGCAAAAGGACGGTACAGGTCAAATTCTATGTGACAGAGGAAGAAAGAAAACTGATTGAGGAAAAAATGAAGCTCGTCCCCACAAACAACATGGCGGCGTATCTGCGCAAAATTGCCATTGACGGGTACATTATCCAAGTAGACCACACGGACATAAAGGCAATGACAGCAGAGATACAGAAAATCGGTGTCAATGTTAATCAGATCGCACGTCGCGTAAACGCGACGGGAAACGCATACAAAGAGGACATAGACGAAATCAAGGGGGTGCTTGCGGAAATATGGCGGTTACAAAGATTAAGCCTGTTAAAAGCACTCTAAGCAAAGCCCTTGACTATATCGAAAACCCGGACAAGACGGACGGGAAAATGCTCATATCCTCTTTCGGGTGCAGCTATGAAACGGCAGATATTGAGTTTGGCTATACCCTCTCGCAAGCGCAGGATAAGGGCAACAATTTAGCCTTTCACTTGATACAGTCCTTTGCGCCGGGGGAAGTGGACTATCAGAAAGCCCATGAGATCGGGCGGCAGCTTGCCGACGCGGTAACAAAGGGGCAGCATGAGTATGTATTAACGACGCACATTGACAAGGGGCATATCCATAATCACATTATTTTCTGTGCGGTCAACTTCGTAGATCATCATAAATACGTTTCCAATAAGCGGACGTATTACGGCATACGGAACATGAGTGACAAGCTGTGCCGGGACAACGGGCTTTCCGT
>CAMWVF010000073.1 GCA_947177545.1 uncultured Clostridia bacterium
TTGCAATTTATACATAAATGCGTTATAATAACAATAATATTTAGTTATTAATGACATAAGAAGCAAGAAGTAAAAAGGCAAGAAGCAAGAAAAGCGACTCCTTGCCGTTTGGCGGTACGCCTGAATATCTTGCAGCTAAATAATCTTGTAGAAGGAGAGTAAACTTTATGAACCATTACGGAGCTGAAACTATCAAAAATATTGCCATAGCAGGTCATGCCGGTTCAGGAAAAACCTCTTTGGCTGAAGCCCTGCTTTTTAAAGCGAGGGCAACCGACCGTCTGGGCAAGACTGCCGACGGCAACACAGTCTGTGACTACGACCCCGAGGAGGTAAAGCGCAAGGCTTCGCTGAACACCGCTCTTGCTTCCTTTTCTTATAACGATATAAAAGTAAATCTTCTCGACACCCCGGGTCTTTTTGACTTTGCAGAAGGTATGCACGAGGGCATAACCGCCGCAGGTACGGTAATGATTGCCGTGTCCGCAAAATCGGGCGTTAAGGTGGGTACCGAAAAGGCATATGAACTTGCCGCTGAGCTTGGCAAGCCCACAATGTTCGTCGTTACAAAGGTAGACGACCCCGACGCTAACTTCTATAACGTCCTTACAGACCTTAAAACCAAGTTCGGTCCCACGGTCTGCCCTGTTGTGGTACCTGTTATTCAGGACCGCAAGGTGGTTTCCTTTGTAAACCTTATCGAAATGAAAGCCTACACATATGACGACAAGGGCAACGCTGTTGAGACCGATATGCCCACGGCAGAAATTTCCGAGAAAATGGAGTACCGTATGGACGGTCTCGTTGAGGCGTTTTCCGAAGCCGTTGCCGAAACGGACGATGAGCTTATGGATAAATTTTTCGAGGGTGAGCCTTTCACGCAGAAAGAGCTTGTTCACGGTATCCACAAGGGCATGAACGAGGGTATCATCACCCCAGTGGTATGCTGCGCTTCAACCACAACGGCGGGCATTGATATGCTCCTTAAAGAAATAGAGCTTCTTCTCCCCGCGCCCTGCGATAACAAGCCCGCTCTTGCGGAAGACGCAGGCGGCGAGCCTGTTGAAATCGCATACGATGAAAATGCACCCCTTGCGGCGTTCGTTTTCAAGACCGTTGCCGACCCGTTTGTGGGAAAAATGTCCTTTATAAAGGTAATAAGCGGCGTGATGAAGGCTAACGCAGAGTACACAAACGCAACCGCCGACGCGCCGGAAAAGATAGGCAAGCTCTACTCCCTCTGCGGCAAAAAGCAGACGGAGGTTACAGAAGCATACGCGGGCGACATAGTTGTTGCGGTAAAGATAAGCGCGGCTACCTCCGACACTATCTGCGACAGCGGACGCAAGGTAAAATTCCCCGAAATAGAATTTCCCAAGCCCTGCTACAGAATGGCGGTCTCCGCAAAGGCTCAGGGAGACGAAAGCAAGATAAGCACAGGCATACAGAGGCTTTGCGAGGAGGACAAAACTCTTTCCTACGGTCTTGACGAATTTACCAAGGAGCAAGTCCTTGCAGGTCTGGGCGAACAGCACCTTGACGCTGCGATCTCCAAGCTGAAAGCAAAATTCGGCGCGGACGTTGTCCTTAAAGAACCGAAAATCGCATACAGAGAGACCATACGCAAAAAGGTAAAGGTCGAGGGCAAGCACAAGAAACAGAGCGGCGGTCACGGTCAGTACGGTCACGTATGGATCGAATTTGAGCCGTGCCTTTCCGACAACCTTGTATTTGAAGAAAAGGTATTCGGCGGAGCAGTACCCAAGAACTTCTTCCCCGCCGTAGAAAAGGGCTTGCAGGACTGCATGAAGAAAGGCGGCCTTGCGGGCTGCCCCGTAACGGGACTTAAGGCTGTCCTTGTGGACGGCTCCTACCACCCCGTAGACAGCTCTGAAATGGCGTTCAAAACCGCTGCGGGAATTGCCTTTAAGGAGGGTCTGAAGCAGGCTGACCCGACTATCCTTGAACCTATCGGCAAGCTTGTTGTTACCGCTCCCGATGAGAATACGGGAGACATCATGGGCGACCTTAACAAGCGCAGGGGCAGAGTTATCGGCATGAACCCCGACAGCAAAAAGAAAGGCGTTACCATTATAGAAGCAGAAGTCCCCATGCGTGAAATGCAGAGTTTTACAACACAGCTCCGTCAGATAACGAGAGGCAACGGCAGCTTTACTCTGGAGCACCTCAGATACGAGCAGCTCCCGGGCAACCTTGTCAGCGAAGTGATACTCAGCGTAGATAACGGAGACTGACCTGCGAAATAATAACCGAAGTCCCGAAAGCTGTAAAAAGTTTTCGGGATTTTCTCATATAATTTCGTTTTTCCATTGACAAAACCGCAAAAATATAATAAAATATTATCATGGATATGTCTACATTTTTCATATATAGAGAAAGAAAGGAACGAACCAAAATGAAACTGAAGAAAATCTTTGCTGCGGTAACGGCAGCTGCGGCAATTCTTACATCATCATCTCTTACCGCTTTGGCTTTGGAGGACGGTCAGGCAACCTACTGCTTCGATACCTCCGATAAGCTCGCGGACTGGCAGACCTACGGCTCCGCAGCCGAAACCGGCTTCTCTTTTAAACAAATTACCACAAATTCCAAAAACGGCGAGGGCTGTATAGCGGTGTCCGAAAATGTGACGGGGGAAATATCCGAGACCTATGGCGGAGCATATATTTCGGCAGAGACTCTCGGCTTGCCTGATTTCGGCGGCTGCACTATCTCAATGAGCGTACTGCTTAACGACGCAGCGGCAAATAATATAGAAAATCTCAGTCTCTACTGCGATGGCATGATATGGCTGGAAACACCTATTGTTGACATAAGCTCCTCCGAATGGACGGAGGTAACTCTCGTTGTCCCCGAAAATGCCGAAAACCCGAGAGCAGGCTTTACTATCCCCACCTTCAGCCCGTATTCGGGAGAGATAATTTACATTGACGACTTTGCGGTGACCACCTCCGACGGGACGGTTATAGCCAACGTGGGAGACTACAAGGCAAGGACGGTTTCCGAAGCCGAGACCGTCTCAACAGGTACAAATATTGTACTTACCGTTGTTCTGGTAGTGCTTATCCTTGCCATCGTCATCGGTATCGGACTTATCGTGTCCTCTGTGATAAAAAGGTTTGCTTAAAGCACTGCGCGTGCGAGGAACGCGTGCGAAAACGCGTGCGGGAAAGTTGTTCCTGTTCTTTTATCGGCAGAACCTCGCTTGCCTGGCGCAGCGTTCCGACTTCTGATAACTACAGACATTCCACGAAGAAAATGTACAAAATCAGAGCCGAAATCTTGCATATTGCATATATGTATTTCGGCAAAGGATTTTGTTTGCATTTTTAAAGTAGAATTGCTGTAATATCCTAACCTCTAATGGGAGAATTTTCAAAATATGGAAACAATAAAAAAGATACTGACCAACAAGTGGTTCATACTTGTCATAAGCTGCCTATGCGCAGCCTATACCCTCGTACTGTGCTATTTTGCATACGCCGTGTTTTTCTACGACATAACCTATACGGACAAAACCAAATTCGCCATAATCTACACCGTTATCTCGATTTTGGCGGGACTGCTGTTTTTCTACACCCGCCGCTCGTTCATAACCTGCATAATAAGCCTTGCAAATATGCTGGTGTTTTTCCCAACGCTTTTGCTGGACTGGGGCAACTGGCCTCTTATCGTCCCCGCCGCAATTGTGACGCTGTTCGGCTTTTTTTGCTGCAAAATGAACGACACCATGAAAACAATTTTCGGCACGATCTTCCTGCTTTTGTACGTCCTCGGCGGAATAGCGTTCTTCCTTGTTATGAATGTTTTCAGGGTAACTACTGTGGACACCCTGCTTTCCGCTCCGGGAGGCATAGTCTCCCCCTCGGGGAATTTCCGCTGCTACGTTCTGGACGTGCAGAACAAATCCTCGGGAAAGGTGGACGTTTACGTAGAGCCAAACAAGCTTGACAAGGATTTAGACTTTATTGTCCTGCGTACTACCATTAAAAAGCTTGTAAAGCAGGCTATAAAGGAAAACCGCGACGATGCGCTGCGGTACGACGTCCATTGGGAGGGCGACAAGCTGTTTATCAACGGCGAGGAGTATTTCGACGAGAACGACTTCCTTGAGGAGACGGACACGGGTGAGATGACCTACAAGCTGACGGACGATGTGTGGAAGCACACATATTTCGAGTTTGACTACCCGATATTCGACCTTATTGACAGAATTACAAAGATAGTTTCGGAAAAGCTCCTTGAGGTCTCCGAAAAGGAACCCACAGGGGAAATTGATGAAAGCGGCGGCGAGGAGGCGGAAACAACAACGTCCGCCACAACAGCTGCAAGGCTGTTTACGCCCGCGTTTCAGTACTGAAAAATAAAAAAATTGGGTGCTAAAAATTAGTACCCAATTTTTTTTGAAAAAAACGAGACAAACAGGATTTTTTGTGGTATAATTATATTGATGTTTATATTATTCGGAAAGGAAAGGTACATATGACCTATGAAAAGTCCTGCGGCGCTATCGTCTACCGAAAGCACCACGGAAACATTGAGATACTTCTCATAAAGCACGTCAACAGCGGTCACTGGTCCTTCCCCAAGGGTCACGTGGAGGAGGGCGAGACCGAAGTGGAGACCGCCCGCCGCGAGATAATGGAGGAAACGGGCGTAAGCGTGATAATCGACCCCACGTTCAGGGAAACCGTCCAGTACTTCCCACGGAAGGACACGCAGAAAATCGTTGTGTACTTTATCGCAAAGGCGAAAAATTACGACTTCACCCCCCAGGAAGAGGAAATTGCCGAAATAAAGTGGGTAGACATAGGTCACGCCACTACGGTGCTGACCTACGAGAATGACAAGTCTATAGTCAACAAGGCAAAAAAAGCCATTAAATCAGCCGGTTAGTTCATAACCACCGTGGAGCGGGCGAATTTATTTTGTATTAAGGCAGTCCTTTGCGGACTGCTTTTTTATTTTATGCCTCGGAGTACGTCAGTACAGCTCGGGCAGCTCCTCTTTCGTGACCGCGCGGGGACTTGAATACAGCTTTTTCAGATACTCAAAGCTGTTGAATTCCTCCGTTAGACAAAATATTTTCGACCATGTCATATATCCTGCCCAGCCGATTTTTTCATTGTGTACGGCTTCGGGGTCGGGCAGAGCGCCTATCTCGCCGATAATAGTGATCTTAGGCTGATCTGTTATCTTGATCAGATCGCAGTACTGCTTTGCGCAGGAGGTGTGTACGTGCTTTTCCGGATACATATCGCTTGAAATAATATCCACCCTGCCGTCCCCCGGGTAGCACTCGGCTTTGGGACCGTTCCACACCCATATAAGATTGTTCAGCCCGTGAACCTTTGTGTATCGGTCGTACATGATATTCCACAGCTTTTTCACCGTCTCGGAACCCTTTGCGCCCCACCAGAACCATGTACCCTCCGCCTCGTGAAAGGGTCGCCACAAAATCGGTACGCCCTTATCGCAGAACGGACGGAGAAGTCCCGCCATAACGTCCATATCCGCCAGCAGAGCCTTGTTTTCGCGAGTGCCGTCAATGACAGCCTTTTCAGCGTCAAAATCTGTGTTGTGAGTGTAAAAGGATTTTGAACGTCCGCCCAAGGGTGAGAACCAATGCCACGTAAAGGTTATAAGCCCCTTTTTTTCAGCCCATTCCCAGGCGCGTTTAAGCGTGCCGTAATTCTCCGTCACCTCGGTAATGCACTCGTCGTCGGTGTCGGAGTAATTTATATTCGGCGAGTAGGAAAGCAGCTCAAAACCCAGTAAAGCAGGCTCTCGTCCCGTTATTTTTTTGATTTGGAAAAATTCCTCCATAGCCATTGTCTGAGTGTGCTGACCCGTTATCATTTTTTCATAGGTAATGTCCGAAAGGTATTTCAGCACGTTTTTTACGCACTGCTGCGCATTGGGGTCGGAGGGCTTGTAAATTTTATCACTCATAAAAACATCTCCATTTTAAAGGCAGTTTATCAGATTTCCCGAACACGGAATATCTTTAGTAAATTATAATACTAATAGCCAATTAAAAAG
>CAMWVF010000074.1 GCA_947177545.1 uncultured Clostridia bacterium
ACGGCTTGATTTGTCCGACAAGGAAACCGCCAAAAAGCAGCTTATTGACAGCTTCGGAATGTCCTCCGCAAAAGTCGAGAAAATTATTTTTAAAGCGCAAAAACAGAGCGTTGCAAAAAATCTGCTAAAAAAAGCGCGGGAGATAATTGTTTCGTCCTCCGATACTATTAAGCATTTATCACCAAAATCCAAATGCAACAAAGGTCGCTACTCTCGAAACTTGGAACAAGCTGGGCAGGCTTGTGAACAAGGGCGAACACAGCATAGCCGTTTTCGGTGAGGACAGCAGGGCAAAGCACCTTTTTGACATTACGCAAACCAACGGTAAGCGTATTCCCGAACTGTGGAAGCTGACGGAGGATTTATCCTTCGAGCTTACCGTTGCCATTAACAAAAAATACGGCAGGGACTGCAAAAACATTCAGGAAACCATTGCGGCGATGTCGGTGGATAATATCCGTTCGCATTTGTCGAAAATGATGTACGCGACGGGGCAGATGAAGCTTACGGACAACGATTTGAAAACATATCAGCAGTCGGTTGTATCGGCGGTACGCTTTATGGTGTCGACCCGCTGTGAGCTTGGCAGCGATATGAAAATATCGGGCGGAATAAATCTTAACGCCGCGGATTTTTTCAAGGAAAAGCGCGACCTTGTGCGTTTTTGTACCATTGTGCAGAAATCTGCAAAGGATACCCTGCTTGAAATGGAACGGGAAATTGTACAAATTATGAAGCAAAGGAGAGAAAAAATCAATGAATTACAGACTAAGCCCGACAGGGCAAATGCTGACAGAAATTCTGTACACGGAGGACAGCAGCGAGCAGAAACGCAGCAGGAAAAGTCAAAGAGAATGGTGCGAGGAAAAAGGAATACGGCGCAGTTCTTTAAGATATTGGCTTGACCGATACGAGGACGTATTGATCGGCAAAGAAATAACCTTTGCGGAAGTTGTGGCAGGTGATGAAGAATGTTGATTTTTAAACCATCCAAGGTATATATCTCCTCTGCGAACGTTGATATGCGAAAATCAATAGATGGATTGTCAAGTATTGTAGAACAGAATTTCAAGCTTAGTCCCCTGTCGGACGCAATTTTCGTATTCCACAACCGTCATTGCGACAAAATCAAAATGCTCTATTGGGACGGTGACGGGTTCTATCTGCTGTACAAACGTATAGAGTATGGCAAATTTCATTTTCCTACGGTTATTGATTCAGATAAATATACAGTAACCAATGAAGAATTGAATTGGCTTCTGCACGGATTGCAGATCGAGAATATCCACAAGTATGAAAAGCTTAGAAAAGAAAAGCTTTCCACCGAAAAGAGTTTGTTTCAACATGGCATAATGTACTGATTTCCACAATAAAATTCTACATTGGAAAAAGCCCGATTTTATGGGCTTTTTCTTGCTTTTTCCCTCAAAATACGGTATAATTAAAATAGTAAAAAACAATTTTGAGGGAGTGAGTTTTATGTCAGAAATGCCAACTTATGAAGAACTTTTGGCGCAAAACAATTACCTCAAAAATCATGCAAAGTATCAGGCGACACAGCTTGCCGAAAAGGACAAAGAAATCAAGGAACTTAAAAAGCAGAACAAAGAACTTGAAATAAACTACAACTGGATATTGGAACAGTTGAAGCTTAGTAAACGTCAGAAATTCGGTTCTTCCGCAGAGAGCATTATTGACGGTTATGAACAGATAAACCTGTTTAACGAAGCTGAAGCTGAACGTACACCTTTTAAAGCCGAACCTACCGTTGAGGAAGTTGTCAGAAGGTCTTCTAAAAGTAAAAAGAAATCAATTAAAGACCGATATAAAAATCTTGAGGTAGAAGAAATAATTCATACCCTGCTTGAAATCGAACGGGAAATCGTACAAATAATGAAGCAAAGGAGAGAAAAGAGCAATGAATTACAGACTAAGCCCGACAGGACAGTATCTTCCCGAACTGGAGTACACGGAGGACAGCAGCGAACAGATAATGCTCCGCAAGCCCATAGGCAGATGGGGCAGAATGTGGCAGGAGTGGGTTCGAGCCGAGTACCCGACGGAAGTGCAGATATTCGTGACGGAGGGGCGGTGGCAGATAATTCCGAGAATAATCGACAGAGAAGCGGAGAGCCGCTTTCTGGAACTGGACGAGCAGTACAGACAAGAAAATCCTCGTCCGCAGACGTTCTCGGAAATTTAGTCGTGGGAGAAAATGCGCCTGCTGACGATAGAGCACATGATTATGGAGGAAATAGTTTATCAGTTGAGGCTTTGATTGAGCGTTACAAAAATGCGGATTTTAAC
Organism: uncultured Clostridia bacterium; assembly: GCA_947177545.1. Classification (GTDB taxonomy): domain Bacteria; phylum Bacillota; class Clostridia; order Oscillospirales; family Ruminococcaceae; genus RGIG8773. The sequence continues at coordinate 2,308 of CAMWVF010000074.1, forward strand.
CGCCGTCTTGACAGTTATGAAATTGCGGGGCGTATGCTTTATGAAGCTGAATATAATGAATTTAAAAGTGGCGCTATAGGCTTTTTCGATTGTTTTGAAGCGGATAAATATTCCGAAACGCAGGCAAGTGAAATTCGTGCTATCATAAAATCCGCACTTGAAAGCCGAGAAAAATCTCATGACTTTATCGACATAAGCATGTCTATTTTTTAATTCATTAAGACAGCGACTTAACTGAATTTGATGAAAAAAGATGGTCTATATATTCTATTAACAACACTCGCTCTATTATACTTACTCATTACCTATTAAGTTTGTTTGGTGACATGAACGCGCCTATGGTAGCTTAATCTGCGAAAATGAACGCTATAATAAATCATGGGTGGCGTTCTACTGTACGGGTCTGATGTCCAAAGAGGTAAATGTCTGCCCAATCAATGATTTCATTATAGCTTAAATATGAATACGTGTAATAGCCTGTTCAGTATCTTTTTATGTGCGGATTTTTGACAGGATTTTGTCGGTGATGTGGCAAACGGCCTGCGAAAATCCGAAGTAATACTTGCCGTATTGCAAGGTTTAAATTTGCTGCCATGAATTTGAAAAAGTACGCAATACACCTCTGGGATAGGGGTGTTTATACACATTTATATATCTTTTTTGATAATTATTGGTTAATAGAGGCATGATTTAACCCCTTATCCGAGTAGGATATGGGGTTTTGCTACAAACTGAAGTCTGCTGTTTTTCACAGCAGACTTTTTTTATATTTTGTGTGAATTATTCTTCACGGTAAACCCTCACGTAATCTACTTTCATAAAGTCGGGGAGGTCTTTCGGGTCGGGCGTACCCGTCCAGCCGCCAGTTTCGGAGGTTATTTTCAGAAAAAGCGGTACTTCACACGTACCCAGCGCAGAGGCGTCGTCAGTACGCCATGTTTCGCTGCCGTCGGTGTAGAAAACGTACTCATCTTTATTCCACAAAAGTGCAAAGGTGTGGTACTCGCCGTCATAAATATCCGCCTTGCTGATGTTGCCGGAGGACTTGTGCGTTGCCCCGTAGCCGTCCCAGTTAAGGGTATTCTGAACTTCTCCGCTCTCAAGGTACGGGGTCTCCATAATGTCGATCTCAGTACCGTTCCTGCCGCCGTTTGTTTCATCGGAAACACTGTCGCCCATGAGCCAGAAAGCCGTCCAGTAGCCCGGGACGGTGTTCACCGTGCAGCGTATTTCAAAATAGCCGTAAGCCTGCTCGAATTTGCCGCGGGAGCGGATTCCGCTGCTTAAAAATCTGTCGGTTTTTTCGTCGTAGGACATTCCGATAACGAGGTTTCCCTCGCCGTCAAGATAGGACATACCGTTGTACCAGTAGTTGTTTAAGTCCTGTCGTTTTTGTTCGGGACACTGCTCCCATTTGGTGTCGTCAAGTTTGTCTCCCTCAAAATTGTCCTCGAAGGAAAGTGTATAATTTTTGCCCTCTATCTCAATATTTTTGTAAGCATCTTCAGCAGGAGGCTGCTGTTCCGCAGTCAGTATTGCAATTATTGCGGCAATTGCTGCCGAAATTTTTTTTAGCATAAAAGCACCTCGTTTTTTACAAATTTTACAGACAAATTTGTAAAAATCACTCCACTGTGGTGGTAAGTCCGTTTACCGAAATGCTTGGGTCGTCAAGGTCGATAACAAGACAGCGCCTGCCGCCGATAACGCTTGTGCGAACCTTTTCCGCAGCGTCCCTGCTGATATTTATGGTTATCTCGGGGGTGGACAGCACCACCTTGTTCTCCACAAGGTTTTCGGCGGTGAGACCGTCAGCCTCGCCCACTTTCTCCTTGAAAACGGCGGGGAGAGCGTCCAGCTTTTCGCTGCTTACCCCCGCGTCAAAAAGAATGTTGTGGAGCTTGTTGTCGTCTATCATTGGCAGCTCGGTCTCATTTTTTGAATTGTTCACAATGTCAGGATTTGCCTCGTTGACCTGTGTTATCACGGTGTTGCTGAGTTCCTCCGCAACAACATCTGTGAGAACCTGCTGAAAGGTCTCCTTTTCACGCTGAAAGGACATCACAAAATCGCAGCCGAGAACGTCCTCAACCACTGAAATATTGGGCTTTTTGGGGGTTTTTGTGTAGTACATAACATTGTTCACATCGGGAGCGCGGTCGCTGAAAACAGGGTACAGAAAGCCGTCCGTGGGAGTGCGGCTGATTATCAGGTCGGTGTTGGCTTTTTTCACGATAGCGTTAGCCTCGCCGTCGAACATGAGACCGTCGTCTCCTGTGCAGACGGGGCAAACCGCCGCTACTATAAAATTGTATTCGTCAGCAGCGTCGTCATAGGTCTCGTCGTTTTTGTCCTTGGTCATAATACTGTAGGAGCAGTAGCCGATTATCAGGGTGTACCCCATTTCATACTCCATGTTGTTGATAATTCTTGTGAGCAGCTTGTCATTGGCGACCTCGTCCTCAAGCTTGCCTTTCATAGCGGCGTACAGGACGTTCTGCGCGCCGTCCTCGTCGTATTCCTCGCGTGGGAAACCGTACTCGGTGAGATTTTTTCCCACCCTGCCGCTAAGGACTTTTTTCAGTGACTCCAGCATTACCGCGCCCTCGTCCTCGGGAATGAGAGCGTACAGCTTATTGTCCTTGCAGCGGACGTTTTTCTGTGGGTCAACATATACCGACAGAATGTGATTAAGGGTAAAAAATCCGCTTGAATCGGTAAAATTCTTTTTTATTTCCGCTACTTCTTTTTTGTTCATATGTATAATTCCTTTCCTTTAGAAAATTTTAATCGCTTATTTTTTCTATAATCGTTGTCAAATGCGGGTTCTCCCGCAGAACGCTGCTGTACCAAATACTGCCGTCCGGTTCAAGAATCTGCTGCTCTTTCAGGACGGCAAATTCGTCCCCCACTCGTAAATATTTTTCAGCGTAAATTCGGACATGACCAAGTTACTATGGTCTGAAAAACAATCGTCAATATGACTCTGTTCACCATTTCCAGTCGGACATAAAACGGGTCAGCTTTGTATCTTCACCGCTGCGTTTTTGCAAAATAAAGCGGCAGCAGGATTAACGGCAAAATAAGCCATATCATTAAAAAAATACCAAAATCATGCTATTCCCCCAATTTTTTATTATACTAATTATACTTTAAAATTTTTCAAAAGTCAAGCAACAGCAATTACACGGAGGAAATATACAAAGGTCAAGTCAAAATCCTGTATGTATGGTTCTTGGCGAAGAATTTTGCATACATTCCCAAAGTGTAATTGCTGAAGGAACGCCTTTCAGCGAAAGTTCCACTATACCCCGATACGATAAAAGTTAGTTTTTCAAGTTCCTCCAAGGGGCGGTTTCAGTATGTCAAAAAGGTTAAATTTTTAATTTAGGTATTGACAAACATATTATATGTGGTATAATATATATCGTTGTATTTATCTTGCCTGACAAATTTTATTTTGGGAGGAATTTTATGGAAACTATACCGTTTCTTGAATACAGTCTTTATCAGATGTTTCATATGTTTATTTTCTGGTCGTTTATCGGCTGGTGCATAGAGGTCTGCGACATGACCTTGGAAACAGGAGAGTACCAAAACCGCGGCTTTCTGAATATGCCGATATGTCCCATTTACGGCTTCGGGGTGCTTATGGTGGTGATTTTTTTCAGACCTATAGAACACACCTTTTTGCCGCTGTTTTTGTCAACTATGGCAT
>CAMWVF010000075.1 GCA_947177545.1 uncultured Clostridia bacterium
CGAACTTTACAAATATATACAGGAGTTGATGTTTTATGAATAATTCAAATGAATTAGACGAAATGATTGAAACAGCAAGGGAACTGCTTATATCGGGTAAAAATTTCGGCGAAACCATTGATTTTTTTAAAAGCAAGGGTTATACACAAGATGAAGCATGGGGCGTAATCGTAGCTATGGATAAGAAATACAGATTGCACCCAAGCACGACGGTAACGGACTAAATGTCTATAAAACAGCAATATACTTTGTGCATTATGTCAATGGAAAAAGTTAATTTGTAATGATATAATTATAATGAAATAGTTATAAGTAATAGCGTTTACCCGAAATGGTAGGCGCTATTTTTATGCCAATTTGAAGATTGGCAGGTGTTAATAATGGCATTTAAGGACAAATCTATATGGTTTGTCCTTTTTTGTATACAAAAATTGCTTTTCTATACGGAGAGCGAGAAAATTCTATAAGGATTTTTATTATAACAGGAGGTAACGCAATGACACTTGAAAAACTTAAAAAGCTTTTGGCTGACGGTACAATTACACAGGAGGAATTTGACGAGTTGGCAAAGAACGCCAAGGACGCGCCAGCTTCCAAAAATGATCCCGAACCGAAGCCAGACGACAATGAACTGCCCAAGAATGATATTGATTATGACAAGCTTGACAAAATTATTCAGGCTCGGGTCGATAAGGAAATGGCGGCAGAGCGCAAAAAAACGGCTGATATTAAGAAACAGCTTGAACGCTTGCAGCAGGAAAAGCTTACCAACGAGGAACTCAAAAATATTGAGCTTGAGAACAAGGAAAAAGAAATTGCGGAGCGCGAAAAGGCTATGACCGACAAGGAAAACCGCCTTTTTGCTGTAAAAGCAATAAAAGAGGCGGGTCTCGATGACGGCAGCGACACAGCACTTTCCCTTGTTGATTTCGTTATGGGCGTTGACGAGACGGAAATCAAGTCAAAGGTCAAGGCATTTAAGGAACTTTTCGACAAGGCTGTTGCCGCAGAGGTCAACAAGAGGTTCAAAGAAGCGGGTTATACTCCTAAAAAGGGCGAAACGCTCAACAACGGCGTAAATCCGTATACCAAAGAGCAGTTTAATCTTACGGAGCAGATGAAGCTTGAAAGCACTAACCCCGAGCTTGCGGCACAGCTGAAAGCGGCGGCGGGGGTTAAGTGATGAAAGCGAACGTACTGGGAACTGAATACGAAATCAAGATAACCAATTCCGAAAATGACTCGTACTTGAAAGACATGGACGGTTATTGTGATGAAACTACGAAAACAATAGTCGTTGATGAAATGAAGCCCGACGAGCATTCAAAGCTTAATTTGAAAGAATATCAGAACAAAGTTACAAGGCATGAGTTAATTCATGCCTTTTTGTTTGAAAGCGGGCTTGCGGAGAGTTCACCATGGGCGAGAAATGAGGAAATGGTTGACTGGGTAGCAAGCCAGTTCCCGAAAATCAAAAAAGTCTTTGAGGACTTAAATATTTTATAACAGGAGGAATTATAATGCCAATTGCTACTATTGCAGATATGCAAATCGTTCCCGAAAAGTTTTCACAGTATGTCGTAGACCGTACAACGGCGTTGAATACGTTTGTTGGTTCAGGTATTGCCGCACCCGACGATCTTGTCGAACAGCTTATTAACGGCACACCCGACGGCGGCAGATTTATTGAACTTCCTATGTACAGTGCGCTTGACGGTGAAGAAGATGTTTTCGGAGAAGATGATGTATCTATCGGCGGAATTAATACAAAGGCTATGCGTGCAACGCTGCTTATGAGGCAGAGAGCGTGGGGCAACTCCGACCTTGCACGTGTTCTCGGCGGTTCAGACCCTATGGGTGCAGTTGCACAGCAAATTGCTGACTGGAGGAATACAAGAGAGCAGAAAGTTTACCTTTCTATTCTCAAAGGTATTCTTGACCCGACAAAGGGTGCGCTTAAATGCCATATAAACGATATTTCGGGCGGTTCGGATACGGCGGCGAGCATTTCAGATACGGCAACGCTTGATACTAAGCAGCTTCTGGGCGACCATGCGAGTATACTCGGAATGGTTTTCCTGCATTCGGCTACATACACGTATTTGCAGAAAAAGGAAATGATAACAAGAACGCCTGTATTTAACCCCGCAGGAGATACTGTCGAGATACCCACATACCTTGGCTACAGAATTACTATTGACGACAGTATGCCCGTAAATACAGACGGTACTTACAGCAAAACTACCGATTCAAAGGTTACGGCGGAAAAAACGTACTATACGCTTGAAAGCGACGGCTCATATACAGCGGTCGAAAGTCCCGTTGATGAAAATGTCAGCGAATATTACGAACTGACAAAGGCGGGTACAGCTGTGTACGATACGTATTTTCTCGGTGATAACGCATTTATCAGACAGGACGGTACACCACAGGGCTTTATTGGTACTGAAACAGACAGGGACAAAATCGGTGCGAAAAATTACCTCATAAACCGTTGGTGTCAGATTATTCACCCGAGAGGTATGTCTTGGGTAAGCAACGGAGTATATACAAATCCGAAGCATATGTACCCTGCCAACGTTGACCTTGCTAAGCCCGAAAACTGGGGCTTGACCGTAGACCATAAGAAAGTACCTATTGCTTGTCTGCGTCATAAGCTCGGCTGACGGCTTTAAAAGGAGGCAGTAGCTATGTCGTGTACATTTTGGAATATGCGTCGCAGACAGAGGGCAAAAAAGCTTGCAGAACAGACAGCTAAAAAGCCAAATACTGACGCTTCGGAGAAACAGGAAACCAAAGAGGCGGTGAATTACAATGCTAACAAGCGAACAGGCAGAAAGCCTAAAATTAGGAATACTGCTGACTGATGGCAATCTGCTGAAAGTTGAAAGCGCATTTGAATGGATTTCCGATAATACCACTCTTGAAATTGATATTACCGATATAGACGCATTAGAAGCCTTACCCGCAAGTGTAAGGCTTTTTATAGTGCGTTTTGTTGAAATAATGTCAATGGGAGCGGGTGTGCAGTCCGAAAGCGCGGAGGGGCTTAGTCAGTCATTTAGCAGTACAGATAAGGGTACATTGATTTGGCAGTATGCGGAGGAACTGCTCGGGAAATGGCTTAAATCAAGTGTGCGTTTTGTTACGGCTGAAAAGAGGTGGTAACGTGGGCGTAAAGTGGAACACCACATTTGACAAATTGCCCGAAATGACCGCAAATGCTGAAAGACTGAACGGCAAAACGGTTAAAGTCGGCGTTTTTGACAGTAATCACGCTTGGGTTGCGGGTATACATGAATACGGCTGTACAATCAATGCAAAGCGTTCAAAATATTTGACCGTGCCTATTCACCCTGACGCTGTAGGAAAGAAAGCGGGAAGTTTTTCCGATCTTTTTGTATTTACGGCGGCAAGCGGTGAAAAGTTTCTTGCTAAAGGTGAGGGAAATGGTCTTGAATTTTACTACTGGCTTACAACCTCTGTAAAAATTCCTGAGAGATCATTTTTAAGAGCAGGGCATGACAAATATGCGGACGAGGTTCTGAAAAAGGTTGAAATGGCTTTAGGTCAAGTCATAAGCGGAGAAATGAGCGAACAGCAGTTCTATGATATGGCAGGGCGAATGTTGGCAACTAAAATAAAAACGTATGCTCGTGATTTGAAAAGCCCGCCCAACAGCAACGCAACAATTCTTGCAAAAGGGTCAAGCAATCCGCTTGTTGATACTGGAGAAATGATTGAAAGTATATCATGGAGGACTGATTAATGCCATATTTTAACTTTGAAAGGCTGATTGCAAAGTATAGCTGTGAATTTACCACTATTATCACCTCCAAGGGAGACTATGATGACAAGGGCGAATGGGTAAACGGTGGAAGCTTTGAAATGCCAATGACGGGCGCAATAATCGGTTTTAAGGAGAGCAAGGTTTTCCGAAACGAGGGAACGTTGACAGCAAAAGATAAGCACTTGTTTATGCTCAAACCTTTTGACAGTAGTTGGAAAAGCGTTGTCGTTATTTATAAAGGCGAAAAATTCAATGTTGAAGCCGAAACGGATAACGCTGATTTTACAGGCTTCTATTCATATGTTCTTAAATACGTCAGCGCATTTGATAAGAGGGTGAAAGCAAGTGATTGATAATGAAAACTTACGCTTAACGGTAGTTAAGGGATTAAAAAATTACTTGCAGATACCTATTATCAGAGGAAATCAGAACGCAGAGCCGCCCCAATACCCCTATTTGTCATACAACGTTACAACCGTGGCAAGCGAAAATAACGGTACATACGGAGAGTACAGCGATGGTATAGACCGAAAGCCTGTTACTCAAACGTGGAGTATTTCCGCTCAGTCGGATAATGAAAGCGAAGCGTTACAGCTTGCGTCAAAAGCGCGTGACTGGTTAGATCATATCAGCAGGGCGTATTTATCGGACAATCATATAATTGTTCAGTCAATAACAAGCGTTACAAGCCGTGACAGTATTCTTACAATAGAGTATGAATACAAAAAGGGATTTGACATTGTTTTTTGGCTGTATGACGAAATAGAAAACCCGATTGAGTACGTCGGAGAAATAAAAAATGCAGATATTAAGAAAATATAAAGGAGGAAATCAGATGAATGATGTCAAGGTGAAAATTGACTTGGCAAAGCCAATGGGATATATCGGGCTTGGAATACCCCTTATTCTTGCGAAGATTGCAGCAAAGCCAACCGAAAAGCCAACCGATGTAACCGAGGAAGAAACCACTACCGAGGGCGAGAACATTACCGAGGAAGAAATTTCTACTGATGAAAAGGCTGCTGCACCCGAAGTTGAGGTTCGGGGTTATACGGACGGCGTAACTTTTGACGACATTAAGGAGTTATACGATAAGTCAAGCGACGTATACAAGGCGGCTGAACTCGTTTTTATGCAGGATAACAAGCCTAAACAAATTGCTATCTGTGAAACCACATCAAGCGTTGTTGAGTGGTTGGAAACAAAAGGCAATTTGTCGCATAACTGGAGGCAGCTTATTTGTGTTGGTGCGTCTGACGAAATAACTGAAATCAGCGCAGCAATTGAAAAGACGGACGATAAGATGTATTTCGCAAGTGTCCCTGTAGACGATAAAACCGTGTTTAATCGTGAAAATGTTAAACGGACTGTTATTCTGTACTGCACGGACGAAAAATATCCTAATCCCGAGGCGGCGTTGGTCGGTGCAACCGCAGGACTTAAAGCAGGTGCATTTACATATCATGACACAATTCTTAAGGGAATTGCCCCGCAGAATTTGTCTGATGATGAAATCACGAAAATTCATAAAAAGGGCGGCATTACCTTTGTGACAAAGGCGGGGGACAATGTTACCTCCGAGGGTATCACGCTTAGCGGTGAATATATTGACGTCATTGACAGCGAGGATTATGTGATACAGCAGATCGCATATCGTATTCAGAAGCAGCTTAATTCAAGCCAAAAGATACCTTATACAAATAATGGTATTGCAATACTGGAAAGCGTCGTTATTGACGTATTGCAGGGAGCTTTTAATAATGGTGTGATTGCTACAACTTCTGACGGTTCACCTGCATTCACCGTTAATTTTGCCCTCCGCGAAGATACCACGGAGGAGCAGCGTGCAGCAAGAACGTATATCGGCGGTCAATTTACATTTGCTCTTGCGGGTGCTGTTCATTACGTCGAAATTACGGGCGAAATTACGCTGTAAGGAGGTTTAAACTATGTCAGTAAACGTTACAAGATATGACGCTAACGATTGTACAATCGTTGTTGACAATGTGTACATAACGGGCTTGGGCGAGGATATGATAAAAGGCTCAAAGGACGAGGATTTTTTCAGCCCCTCAGTTGGCGCACAGGGCGACGTTATAAAGAATATCATTAACAATTCGCTCGGTTCAGTAACAATCGTTGTACAGGCTACAAGTCCCCAAAAAGCTTATCTTATGAGCCTTGCAAAGCGGCAGGAGGCGTTTCCGCTTTGGTGCATAAATAAGGCTCT
>CAMWVF010000076.1 GCA_947177545.1 uncultured Clostridia bacterium
TGGCTATGGCTCTCAACACGCTGAAGCCGAAGTACGTAAATTCCAAAAAAGGCGAGCTTTTCACAAAGCTCAACGCTACCAAAATGCAGAATACGGTGGACATCGACGTTGCCGTTGCAAAGGCGATATCGGTAGTAAGCGCGTCACCTCACAGAAAGTAAGTATGTTTTAACGGAATTTTTCGCAAATAAAAGGAGGAAAGCTTTTGAAGAAAAATCTTATCGCCAAGATAAAGGAGTCATTGACTTCGGTACTTCCTGTAGCAGCGGTTGTTTTTCTTTTGACAGTAACTATCGTTCCCGTTAGCGGCGAGCTTTTCTTCATGTTTTTTGTAGGTACTGTTTTCCTTATTTTGGGAATAGGTATGTTCACTCTGGGCGCGGACACGTCCATGATAATCATTGGCGAGAAAATCGGCGCACAGCTTACAAAATCAAGGAAAATGCCATTTATTCTGCCAGTGTGTTTTATAATTGGCGTTTTGGTAACCGTTGCCGAGCCTGATTTAAAGGTGCTTGCGGAGCAGACCCCAATAGTGGACTCAACGGTCATGGTATGGGCTGTGGGTGTGGGCGTAGGACTGTTTCTCGTCCTCGCCTTTTTAAGAATTTTTTTGCAGTTTAAAATATCGGCGCTGTTTATAATTTTCTACAGTATAGTGTTTATTTTCGCCTGTTCGCCTCTTATTTCGGCGGACTTTATCCCCGCCGCTTTCGATTCGGGGGGAGTTACGACGGGACCCATAACCGTCCCATTTATAATGGCTTTGGGCGTTGGTTTGTCCTCTATCCGAGGTGATAAGACTTCCGCGGAGGACAGCTTCGGACTGGTTGCTCTTTGTTCTATAGGACCGATATTGACGGTGCTTATTTTAGGTGCGTTAAACAATACCGAAACGGCGCAGCAGGAGCTTTCTCACCCAAATGCATACGATACGGTGTCGGAGGCTTTTGGAGAATTTTTACATAATTTCCCGCATTACATACAGGACGTGGCTTCCGCACTTTTGCCCATAGTGGTGTTCTTTTTGATATTTAATGTTGTTTTTTTGAAGCTTGACAAAAAAACCATGCTTAAAATTTTTGTGGGTATAGGCTTTACGTATGTGGGACTTGTGCTTTTTCTCACAGGGGCAAACGTTGGTTTCATGCCTTTGGGTCAGTATATCGGCGAAAGTCTTGCGGGCAGCCGTTTTTCATGGCTTCTTGTGCCTATAGGAATGCTCATTGGTTACTTTATAGTTTCGGCGGAACCTGCGGTGCACGTTCTTAAACAGCAGGTTGAGAATATTACCGAGGGCAGGATTTCCGCCCGCTCGCTTGAAATAAGCCTTGCGCTGGGTGTGGCTGCTTCAGTGGGAATTTCCATGCTGCGTGTACTGACGGGAGTTTCCATAATGTGGTTTCTTATTCCGGGGTACGCGTTGTCGCTGATAATAAGCTGCATAGTGCCGCCTATATTTACCTCAGTGGCTTTCGACGCAGGCGGAGTTGCTTCGGGACCCCTTACGGCGACGTTCCTGCTTCCCCTTGCAATGGGAGCTTGCAGCGCGGTTCCCGGGGGAGATATTACTACGGACGCTTTTGGAATTGTGGCAATGGTTGCCATGACCCCGTTGCTGACGATACAGATCTTAGGTCTTGTCAGCAAGTTCAAGAAGACTGCTTTGTCTCCTGAAAAGACAGTGCAGACCGTACTTATCGGACAGGCGGCTTTCCCAATTGCGCTTGACGAAAGCTGCGACAAAGCCGTATTCCCCAAGGCGGTTGAAAGGAGCTCAGGAGTATGAAAGCAATGTTTGTTATCGCCGAATATGGCTGTGCGCATACTGTCAGGGAAGTTTTTGAAAAGGAAAGCTTGCCATGCCGCTTCATGCTCCACGGTCACGGCTCTGCGGACAGCGAAATGCTGGACTATCTGGGCTTGGGTGACAATAAGAAAATAATCGCTGTGACCTTTGCGGCAAACGACGCAGTACTTAATCTGTACAGAATTTTTAACGACAGGCTTTCCCTTAGCCGCGCAGGAACGGGAATTGCCTTTGCAGTACCCGTTTCGGGGGCGTCGGGACTGGCGTTCGCCTTAAACGGAACAAACGCCGAAACGGAGGGAAACGCTGAAATGGCAGAGCCGAAATACGAGCTGATAATTACTATAGTGAACAGGGGTGGCTTTGAAGCAGTAAAGGAAGCCTCCAAAGCCGCAGGTGCACGGGGCGGAACATTGCTCCACGGCTTGGGACTGGGCGGCGAGGAAGCCGCAAAGTTTCTCGGTATCTCAATTCAGCCCGAAAAGGATATCGTACTTATCGTTGTTGAGCGTGAGGACAGGGAAAATGTCATGCAGTATATTCTTGACAAGGCGGGTATTCTTACCGATTACCGCGGAATATGTTTCTCCCTGCCTGTGGACAGTGCACTGGGACTTGCGGGCAAAAACGACGATATTACTAAAATTATCAAGCAGTAGGAAGATGAAAATATGCTTAGCGATACATTAAAGCTTGCAGGGACGGTCAACGACTCAATTGTGGACGGTCCCGGGATAAGGTTCACGATTTTTGTTCAGGGCTGTCCTCACCGCTGCAAGGGCTGCCACAACCCCCACACCCATGATTTTGAGGGTGGGGAGACAGTCACTCTCGAAAGTCTCCTTGAAAAGATAAAGGGCAATCCTCTTCTTGACGGGGTAACGTTCAGCGGCGGCGAGCCGTTCTGTCAGGCAAAGCAGCTTTCGGAACTCGGCTCTGAGATAAAAAAGTCTGGCATGAATATTGTTGCGTACACGGGCTACACCTTTGAGTATCTTACTGAGAACGCAAATGCCGAAAATTTTTACAGCGAACTGCTGTCTGTTACAGATTATTTGGTGGACGGTCCTTTTGAGCTTGACAAGCGGGATATTCTGTTAAAATTCCGCGGCAGTTCAAATCAGCGGATAATTGATATAAAAAAAAGTCTTTCCGAAAAAAAAGTTGTTGAAACGGACATTTAACACTTGAAAAATATAAAAAAAAATGCTATATTAGAATATGAGAAAATTTGAAAAAATTAAGAGGAGTATTGCCTTGAAACATATTCGACGTACAGCATTTATTTTTTTGTTTATTTTTTTGGTGACTTTGGTGCCGTCCTGCACCGAGGACGACGGTTCGGGTCACATTTTTAAAATGAATATCGAGAACAATCCTAAAAACCTTGACCCCCAGCTTGCGGAGGATAAGGAGTCCCTCATCATAATAGAAAATATGCTGGAGGGGCTGGTGAGAGTTTTGCCCGAGGGGGGGATAGTCCCAGCGGCGGCGGAAAGCTTTGATATGTCTGAGGACGGCTTGACTTATACCTTTTATTTGAAGCAGGGACGGGAATGGGAGAGCCTTGCGGATTTTTCCGAGCCTGTCACAGCTGACGATTTTGTTTACACTTTTCACAGGCTTTTCGACCCCGATATAGGTTCGCCCTACGGCAAGGATTACGTCTGTATAAAAAACGGCAGCGCGGTACTGAACGGTACTAAAGGTCTCAATGATTTAGGCGTTAAGGCGTTGGACGAATACACTGTGGAATTTACTTTAGAGTACCCATATTACGACTTTTTGTCTCTGCTTGCAAGAAGTTCCGCAATGCCTTGTTGTGAGAAATTTTTTGTATTTTCAAAGGGCAGATACGGAATGGCGGCGGACGCTGTTGCTTCTAACGGAGCATTCTATCTGAAGGAATGGAATTTTGATCCGTATTGGGACAACAATTACCTTATAATGCGGCGGAACATTTCCTACTCCGAAAAAAATTACGTCTATCCGTATAGCTTGAACTTTTTTATAACGGGGGACGGTACTGAACACCGCGACGATTTTTTGTCAGGCAATACCGATTGCTGCATTGCTGACAGGTACGACGAAAAGCTTTTTAATGATGCTGTCTCCTATGGAGTAGACAGCAAAACCGCAGGTCTTGTGTTTAATCCTAATTCGGAATATTTTGGCAGCAAGCCGTTTCGTGAAGCTTTGGCAAAATCCTTGAACAGGGAGGAATATGCTCGAAGCCTGCCACAAGGTCTGACTGTTGCATACGGCGTTATTCCCGCGGGGATAACCGTACAGGGCAGGAGCTACAGAGAGCTTGTGCCAGACAGGACGTTTTCTGTTTACGACGCGGGATTTGCGGAGTTTTGGGAAACCGCTCTCAAATCTATGAAGCTTGATTCTGTGGATAATGTGAAAATAACTGTCCCGGACAGCTTTTCGGGAATTGATATTATCTATGATATTACCGATTATTGGCGGGAAAATCTGCTTTTTGACTGCGGTATAGAGGTGGTCTCGGAGAACGAGTACAACGAAAAGGTTGAAAGCGGCGATTACGAGATTTTGCTGACAGAGCTTACGGCGGAGCAGGATTCCGCATACGAGCTTTTGGAGAATTTTGTGAACAGAGGCTGCTTCAAGAGCAGCGAAGTTCCCGATCTTATGGCAGTTTTGAACAGTTCCAAAACGGCGGTGAGCATTTCCGACGGCACGGAGCGTTTTCGTACTGCCGAGACAAGGATCATTGAGAATTACCTGTTTGTTCCGATATGCTATGAGAGCCGCTATCTTGTATGCGGTGAGGACGCCGCCGATTTGGCGTACTACCCATTTGACGACACAATCTGGTTCGGCGAGGCGAAATATTTTGATTAATGGGGGTATGGCTTTGAACGACAATTCCTCCGCCTTTAACTCGGCGGAATATGATGAAAAAATTCGGCGGACTTTGCCGTACTATGACGATTTTTTTGCGAATATAATTAGTACGGTCAGGGCAAGGGGACAAGTCCCGAAGTCATGGTTGGACGTTGGCTGCGGCACGGGAAAGCTTGCGGAACACGTCCTTAAAAGCTTTGATATTAAAAGATTTGTTTTCTGCGACAGTTCAGAGGAAATGCTGAATATCGCGAGAGGACGCTTTTCTGCGGAAAACACGGAATTTCTCCTTGCGGACGTTCGTGAGCTTACTTTCCGAAATGAGTTTGACATAGTGACAGCGGTGCAGGTCAACCACTATTTTAAGGGTGAGGGACGGGTTACTGCTCTGAAAAAATGCTTTGAGGCTCTTAGATCGGGCGGAATGTATATGTGCTTTGAAAATTTTGCACCGTACAGCGAGGCGGGGCGGCGGCTTTATCTTGACAGGTGGAAAAATTTCCAGCTTGAACAGGGCAGGTCTCCCGCTGCGTGCGATGAACATATCGGCAGATATGCTAAGGAATATTTTCCGGTATCGCTTACGGAGCAGTTGCAGATTATGCTGGACTGCGGCTTCAAGACTGCGGAAATTTTGTGGGTTTCTTATATGCAGGCGGGATTTTTGGGGATAAAATAATTTGTTAGGTTTATTCTAATAAACCAAAAAAGCTGTACAGATTTTGTACAGCTTTTTTATTGACAATAGAGGTTTGTTGTGATAAACTAATAACAGTAAAGGTTTACTAGAACAAACCCCATTTTGTACATATAAGGAGAACTAATAATGGAAGAATTTAAGCTTTTTGACGCGGAATACAGATTTTTGTCTATTATTTGGGAGGCGGAGCCGATAAACTCCACCGAGCTGTCACGGATCTGCCTTGATAAGCTTGGCTGGAAAAAATCCACCACCTTTAACATGATAAGAAAGCTTTCCGAAAGGGGCTTCGTTAAGAACGAAAACGCTACAGTTTCCTCAGTGGTAAAGCGGGAGCAGGTGGCAAAATACGAGAGTGAAAGCGTTGTGGAAAAAAATTTCGGCGGCTCTCTCCCCGCATTTATTGCAGCATTTCTGGACGGCAGGAAAATTACCGCCGAAGAGGCGGAGGCTGTGAAAAAAATGATAGATAAGGCGGAGAAGTCTGACCTTGCAAAGGAGGATTAATAATGACAAGCTTTGTAAAAATTATCCTTGAAGCAAGTTTTACGGCGGGACTTGCGGCGTTGGCTGTGATACTGATACGGCTTGCAATGAAAAAAGCTCCCAAACGCTGGGCGTAT
>CAMWVF010000077.1 GCA_947177545.1 uncultured Clostridia bacterium
CCGCCGAAGCGGAGACGCTAAGTATCATGCTTACGGCAAATACCGCAGCCAGAACAGCCGCGAAATGTCTTAAAAGCTTCATATATGTTATTATGCCTCAAAAATATTTATAGCAATACATAAAAATATTAAAACAGTCGAAGCTTATACTATAAAAAGCGTTGAAGTTGAAGAAGCTGCAAATAACAACTCTTGCTTTTTAAAACCGAACTGTTAAATTAATTTTGTGTTTTGCTCTAAAGGCATACTCCTTTCCCAAAAAAGTTTTATGATATTATTATAACAAATTTTCCCGCAAAAGGGAATAGTTTTTTGAAAAAAATAAGCGGGAAAATCAAATTTTCCCGCTTTGCCACAGTTATTATTACAGCAATTCCACTTTGAAAATGTAAACAAAATACCTCGTCAAGATCCATATATGCAAGATTTCGGTTCGGCTTCTGTACATTTTCTCCGTGGAGTGTCTGTAAAATACTATTCCTCGTTTTTAGCGTTTTCAACCGAATTTAAGAACGGGTCGATAACTGCCGCCTTTTCGGGAGGAGTGACCTGCTCTTTCATTCTTACCGCAAATATAAGGGCGGCTATGCCTATTGCCGCTGTAACTATTATTGCCGCAAAGACATTGGGTATGGCGCTTCCTATGCCGTAAAGGACAAAAGTACCCATTGCGGCACAGATACCGAGGAAAGCCTTGCCTGTGCATACGAACCGCATTATAAATACTGCTGCCGCTGCCATAGCCGCTGCAAAAAATACGCCGATAAGTATTTGCTGAACAATGGTAATTACCGTCATTTCTGTATAGGCAGCTTTGAGCATATTAACGGTCTCCTTGTCGAAAACTCCCATTTTGACAAATTGGGCATACTGGACGTCAAACGCGCCGCTGTTTATGTTGCCGAATGTAATGTACACACTGACAAAGCTTATTGCAAGAGTTACCGCATAGCTTACGGCGAAGCCGAGACCGCAGGAAAGCGCGGCGTTAAAGGTACGTGTCTTCATGCAGGACTTTACACACACGCCCATTGCCAGCGCGAAAACAACTCCATTTATTAACGATGAGATTATTCCGTATGCTGCGGAGCCTTCCATGACCATATCGGGAGCGGCTAAGCCCAAAATGACTGCGGCGATACCCGTAACGAGTATTGCGATTATGTACGCCAAAACTCCTGCCCAGAAGCTGGAGGCTTTTATTTTGCCCATTGCCATAAGGGCAATTCCGCCGATGATCGGGATAAGTCCCGTTATTACTATGCCTATGAGAGTGGTTGCTATTACGCTTTGTGTTATCACAAAAGATTTCCCCTTTCTATTTATTGTACTAAGACAATGTTACAGTTACATAATACCATATTATAATTTATTTGTCAAGTACCTATTGCAAAAAATATTATTTAAGGTTATAATATATATTGGCGTTGGCGGGAACGTCCCGCGGCAGCCTGCAAACGCAGTGCCGGTAAAATGTCCACCTGAGGTTTGATACAGGGTTTCGTTTGTTTTGCGCACCCTCCAAGGGGTGAATTATCATTGTAGGACGGAGACTTAGTCAGGTAGCAATACAGAAGTAGTGCTACTCATGGGGACACTTTACTATTATTGACATAGTGCGCCTAAAAGGGTAAAGGCTCAGCCTTTGCTCCGCACTGTGGAAATGTTCCGCAAAACCGCATATATAAATTTATTAATAAAATATTTACAGAAAGTTTTTAAGTAAAATGAAAAATTTCGAGCTTCTGAATTGTATTTATTGTAGAGAATATCAATATTTCGGTTTTCTGAAAATACTGTTATTTGCCAAAATGCGGTATGAGAAAGCCACTGGGGGAAATAAAATGTATTCCGAAAATACCAACGGTTTCGGGACCGAGGGTCATACTGCGGCTGAAACAACTTCCTTCGGAGAAAAACCGCCCCAAAGCGGCGATTCCCCTCAAAGAGGAGATCCTCCTAAAATAGGAGGGACTATGTCACAGGAATATATCAGGTACGTCCTTGATACATACTCGCATACGCTTATCAAGCTTAGCTACACCTATGTGCGTAACGTCTGCGACGCGGAGGATATCGCCCAGGATGTGTTCGTTGCCCTGCTCAAACGGGGAAAGCCCTTTGAAAGTACCGAGCATGAAAAGGCGTGGCTTTTGCGTACAGTCATCAACAAAAGCAAGAACCACCTGCGGTCGGGCTGGATAAAGCGTACCGTATCGCTGAATGACAATGCTGACTCTGAAGCAGACAACTCTATGGACGAAAAAACACAGGTAATGGAAGCGGTACTGTCACTGCCCGAAAAGTACAGGACAGTTATCCACCTGTTCTATTACAACGGCTACTCGATAAATGAAATCGCCGAGATAGTGGGCAAAAAGCCTGCAACCGTCGGCACTCTACTTGCAAGAGGAAGAGAATTACTGAAAAAAATGATGATAGGAGGTTTTGATGAAGATGAGCAAGTCGATACATGATTACAAGGAAGCTATGGACAACATCAAAATTTCCGAAAGCTTTTATAAACGGACGGAAGTCCTGCTAACAGAAATGCCCGAGGTGAAGATAGAAAAGCGTCCCGTGATAAGCGGCAGAAGGGTGTCTGCGGTAATTATGTCCGCGGCTGCCTGCGTTATCTGTCTTTTCGGCGTAAAGCTTGCTATTGACGGCAGACAGGCGGACATTGTTACCGAGACTGTTTCAGATGGGTATATTACCGAGACGGGCAAGGCGGCGGACGAGCTTATTGACGAGCTTTCCGAGTACGAAGAGGATATGATCGCCGATGATTTTGAGGAAGACGTCCTTGACGATGAAGAACAGGCAACTCCCGACAGCGTTGAACCTATTGCTGCCAACCCTGCAACAAGTCCCGAATCTTATGCGGTTTCAACTGAGGCTCCCGCGAAAACGACTTCCGAGGAAAAAACAACAGCGGCAGCAACAACGTCCCAAGCAACGGTTACTACTGAAAAGCGTGTTGTACAGGGCATTGACCCGAACACGCCCTCCGAACCGAATGATATGGACGGCGGCGATGAACCCACTGTTGCAATGCCAAACCCCGCAGCTTCAAGCGGCGTTGGTTCCGACAGCGAAGAAGTTGACACGGAGGATGACGCGCCTGCCGATGAAGATACGGATAACGACGAGGCTGCTCCGGTGGAGAATGAAAGCACACAGCTTTTCAGCGAGCTGAGTATAAACAACACCACTGTTGACATTACCCCGTATTTCAATATGGGGGACATCAAATCGGGCGAGGGTACTCTGAAAAAAAGCGGCACGGAATTCAAGCCCGTACTTGATCTTATTGCAGGCATGGAATCTTCTGCAACAAAGATAGGAAACAGCTCCTTTACATCGCTGTTTTCCATTAGAATATACGATGAGAACATCGACCTTGAATTTTACAGTATTTATCTGACGAACCACGAATCTATAGTTATAACAAGGCACAGTCCCGACGGAAGTCAGACGCGAGAGACCTACGCTTTGAGGAGAGAGTATTACGAGTCCATAAGATATCAGCTTTTCCTGCTGTTCGGCTCGGAGAGCGATTATGAGCTGTTTACAAATCTTATCGGCGGAAAATAAAAATTATTGATCAGGTTTAGATGCTGTCCCCACAGCGTTTAAATAAACTTTTCCAAAACAAGAGCGCACTTAGTTCCCCCAGCTAAGTGCGCTCGATTTTTATTCTTCATCTGCGGCGGCTTCCCCGCCGTTTTCCTTCCGCTTGTAATTAAGGGGACTTATTCCCACATACTTTTTGAATTTGTTGTGGAAATAATTTATATTGGTGTAACCGACCATTTCGGCGACCTCGTACACCTTGTACTTGTCGGAGGCAAGGAGACGTTTTGCTTCGGTAATTCTTATGCTGTCAAGATAGTTGTTGAAATTTTCCCCCGTATACTGGTGAAAGACCTTGCCAAGGTACGCCCTGTTATAACCGAATATTGTGGCAAGCTGTTCAAGCCGAAGCTCGCTGCTGTAATTGGACTGTATATACTGCACAACCCGCTCCATTGTGCTTTTTGTGGTACGTCCGAAATAGGTGCAAGACAGGTCGGTAAAGGTCTTTTTCATAAGCTCGATTATATCGAAAAGACTGGCTTTCTCACCTATCTTTGCGATAAATTCATCATTTAAAAAGTTCTCGGTTTTCTTTTCGCCCACGCTTTTTATAAGCCGTGATTTTATCTCCATGACTGCGGTTATGCAGTTCACCTTTATTCTTTCGGCAGAGTACGCCCCGCTGCACATTGACATCTGAAAACGCTCCAGCACGGCGGCAAGCTTGTCTATATCGTTTATTTCAATGTATGCGTAAATATTGTTTACAAGCTCTTCGGTCTCGTCTGTGCTGCCGCTTTCTCCGCTTACCGTTTCGGAGGTCACAACGCCGCAGTGGAGATACTGGAAACGGTTCTTCAAAAGCTCGTCAGCCTCGGTGTAGGAACGCTTTATATCGGTGAGCTTAGAAACGGCGGAGCCTACGGTTATAAACATTTTGCCCACATACTCCTCATTAAGCACGGTTAGGAATTTCAGCAGCTTGTCCTTTTCCCAGCCTTTGAAAAGCGCGACGGTTATGCCGCTGAATTCGGGAGTGATAACGTCCGCGCCGCCCTCTGTTTCAAGCCGCTTTTTAACGGAACCCAGCAAGTAATTTTTTTCCTCCGCGGACATTTTTTCCGACGTATTTATAATTACCGCATTGTAGCAGCTATAGTTGTACCCCGACATATCGCTTTGGGCAAGGACGCTGTCCTCCCCTAAAAGCAGGGCGCGCAAAAGCTGCTCGTTCATATACTCGCTGCCCTTTTGCAATGTAACCTCGTTGATACGCTCCCCCTCGATTTCTTTGGCAAGGTCTTTCAGGGACTCTATAAGCTCGTCCTCGTCCACGGGCTTCAAAATAAACTTCTTTACTCCAAGGGACATTGCGGACTTTGCGTAGGTGAAGTCCGAGTACCCCGAAAGGATAAGACACTTTCCCCTGAAGCCCCGCTTAAAGGCTTCTTCAAGCATTTCTATTCCCGTCATGCCGGGCATTTTAACGTCAGCCACAACTATATCGGGAACGAGGGACAATATCTTTGCAAGACCGTCGTCGCCGTCCTCTCCCTCGCCTACTACCGTAAGACCAAGCTCCTCCCACGGTATCATCATCTTTACGCCCTGACGAACGTTAGGCTCGTCGTCAACAAGCAGGACTTTTATCATCGGTAACCCTCCTATTCACAATTTATATTGATTGATAAATACGGTTTTATTTTTTTCACGCCCCTTGCCCGAAAGCATGGTACAGTAAATGTATAATGAATGTATTTAACGGTGGGGAAGTCTCTCGCCGCGGGGCATTCACCGCTATTTGAGCTTTGCGGAAATTTCGCTGTATTTTTCGGGTAATCTTTTCATTACGTTTTCGTCAACAATTCTCGGCAGGGTTATGCTTATGACCGTACCCTTGCCCTCCGCCGTCTTTACGGACAGACCGTACTGCTTGCCGTGGTACATTTTTATACGTTTGTTTACATTTGTAAGACCAATGCTCTTTCCAGAGGAGGTATCGTTCCGCTCCAGCTTTTCAAGAAGCTCCGACAGCCTCTCTTCGGAAATTCCCTGACCGTTGTCCGATACGCATATCTCAACATTTTCGCCTTTATACAGTACCTTTACAGTTATCCTGCCGTTTGCCTTTTCGCCCTCTATGCCGTGGACGAAAGCGTTCTCAACAATAGGCTGTATTATCAGCGGCAGAACCATATACCGCTTATCCACCTCGCAGTATATCGAGTAGGATACCCTGTCCCCGAAGCGTGCTGCCTGTAACTCAAGATAGCTTTTTGTAAATTCCAGCTCCGATTCGAGAGTGACCATGCCGTCCTTGACTTCAAGACACCGCCGCATGAACTTGCCCAGCTTTTTTACAAGGTCTGCCGTCTCCTTGTCGTTGTTGCAGTAGGCTTTCATGCGTATGGTCTCCA
>CAMWVF010000078.1 GCA_947177545.1 uncultured Clostridia bacterium
TGTCAAAACCGATAATAGTCCCGCCCAGCCGCAGCATTGCCGCCTGAAAGGACATCTGCGTTCTTGTGGACGGTTCATAGAACAAGGTTGCCATGATTTTCCCGCTGCAAGTCTGCGAATATTTTTCGGGACTTTCCGCAATTTTTTTACCGAGGGCAACAATCTTGTTCCACCACTCCACGGGCATATCGTTCAAGTCAATAAGATTGGTAAATTTTGAGACCGTATCCATATAAAAGCCGCCTTTACATATTTATCGTCTAATTATATCAGATTTTGCAGAATTTTTCAATACCTTGACGAAAAACTTTGCAGATTTTTTTGTGTAAGTGTAACCTTCTTTAAATTTGCAGCGTCTATAAGAGTGAAAGGAGGAGATACGGCAAATGCAAGACAAAGAAGCAGTCCGCCTGCTGAAAAGCGGAGAGGTCAAGTGGCTTGAATGTCTTATGGACAAATACGCAGCTTATGTGAGCACGATAATCCGCCGAATAGTTCTGCCCGATCTGTCGGAAAGCGATGTTGAGGAGATTTCCGCAGACGTTTTCACGGCAATTTGGCGCAAACCCGATTCTGTCACCGACAAGAATATAAAGTCCTATCTTGCGGCGGCTGCTCGGAACAAGGCTTTGAGCCGAATGCGTACCGTAAAGCCATGGCAGCCGTTAGAGGACGAATTTATCACCGCCGAGGGCGACATTGAAAACGAAGCGGACAAGCGGCTTCTTGCGGAGGCGCTCGCCGCAGCTTTGGAGCAGCTTGAAAGCTCAGACAGAGAAATTCTTGTGGGGACGTACTACTACTGCCGCAGCATTAAGGAAACGGCTGAAAAGTTTGGCATTACACAGGAGGCGGCAAAAACGCGACTTTTTCGTGCGCGGGTGCGCCTTAAGAAAATACTTACGGAAAGAGGTATAGTTTATGAAGATTGATTTTTACGATTTGTTTTCTCTGCACACTCCCGAAAATTTCCCCGAAGTTGGTGGAGAGAATTACACTGCGGCGTTAAAAAGCAAGGTAATGGAGAATGTTCACGCAAATAAGAGCAAGCCCCTAAGAATTAACAGGATAGGCAAAGCGGTTATTGCGGCAGCAGCGGCAGTGGTGGTTTTGGTAACGGGTACAATTGCGGCATCCGCACTTGGGCTTATTGACCTTGAAAAGATTTTCGGGGGAATGTTTAAAAGCGGTACGGAACATCTTGCGAATATCACGGCAGTACCGCAAAACGTTACCACAACAGGTGACGACAGACTTTCTTTCAGAGTTCTCGGCATAGCGGGTACAGAAACCGATTTTGTCGGCTCGATTGAAATAAAGCGCAACGATGGAGGCGTTTTCCCTACATCTACAGTAGTGGAAAGCAAACGTGGTTTTGACGGAGAGACTTTCCCGGTATATGTCAACGATGGTTTGCTCAATATTATTGATGAAACTACTGCCATTTATAATTTTAAAGCAGAAATTAATGGCGTTTCAGACGAAACTGAAAGCATTATAGGCAGGACATATACGATTGATATTTCCCGTCTCTTTGATTATTCGGAGATTGTAAATATTACAGACAAGTACGATGTATATATTGACAATGAAGAGGATTCGGCTTATTATAACTGGCTTTTGGATAATAAAACTGTCGTACTTGACGGCGGCTGGACAATTTCTTTCCCGATTGAATACATTCCCGATTACCGCAGAGTAAACGTAAACGAACAGCTTTCGGGTTACGGCATAAGTTCGTCCGTAATAACCGAGGTAGGATATTCGGCAATGTCGCTTGATTTTTATCTTGAAGATGTTTATGGGCAGTTATCTGTACGACCCAATGACAGATATGACGTTTCTGTAAAGCTTGCAGACGGCAAAAAAGTTACTGCTTTTATGTCCTCTGGAAACTTTTATATTGAGGGCGGAAACCAAGGTTTACTGAATTATTACTTTGAAGAACCGATAGACATTGACAGCATTGAAAGCATTACAATAGGAGACATAGTTATTCCCGTAAAATAACAAAAAGGCATTGCTAAGAACCAACTCTTAGCAGTGCCTTAATTTTTTATCAGTCTTTACCCTTAAAAAACGCCCCCACAAGGTCGGGACCGGCATTAGCTGCAATTACGCCGCCTATTCTGAAAGACATCTCCGGCGGGTAGCCAAGCTTTTTGGTAAGTTCCTTTGTAAGCTCCTTTTCCTGCTCATCGTTGTCGGCATACACAAGACAATAGGGCGTTTGGGGAATTATCCTGTTTGCGGTTATCTCAACGATTTTCGGGATAACAGCTTTGTCGCCACGCACCTTTGCGTCCGTTGTGGAAATGCCCTTTTTTATCTGTATTACGGGACGAAGCCCCATAAGCTCGCCAACGAAAGCGGCGGCAGTGCTGACACGTCCCGAACGCTTTACAAATTCAAGAGTGTAGCAGCCGAAGTGTACCTCGGCGTTTGCAAGCCAGTCCTGCATATAGGCAACGACTTCCTCTGCGGTTGCGCCCTTTTCTATCTTTTCGGCAGACCTGATAAGCGGGTAGCCGTACACTCCTGTGTAGTTCCCCGAATCAATAATATGAAGACTAAACTTGCCCTTTGCCTCTGGATTTGCCTCATAGAAATTGTCAACTGCCATAACAGCATTGCTGTAGGTTGCTGAACCGAGAGAGGCGATAGCCACATAAATAAGGTCATCGTAGCCCTGCTCAAAATATTCCTTGTACAGCTCTTCAAACTCAAAAGCAGTTATCTGCGCATGGGTAGGGAAGTCCTTTGATTCTTTAAGCATTTTGTAGTATTCCAGATTGTCATAGTCCCTGTCATAGAAAGCTTTCTCTCCTAAAGTGATAGGGAAACGAAGTATACGTATGTCATACTTTTTTTCAAGTTCCTCCGGAATATCCGAAGCCGAGTCGGTCATAAGCTTGATCTTGCTCATATTTTTCAAATCCTTTCAGTTTAAATTATCAGTAATTTATTACCAATTATATTTAGTAAGTTTTCCCTCCGCCGCAAGGTCTGGGAATTCCCATTGCCTAAGCGCTTCATAAACAGCGATAGCCACAGAATTGGAAAGATTAAGACTTCTTAGACGTGGACGCATTGGTATCCTTAAACAGGCATCCGGGTTTTCCACAAGCAGCGATTCGGGAAGCCCTGCGTCCTCCCGTCCGAAGATAAGATAGCAGTTGTCTGGAAAAGAAACGTCGCTGTATGTATTTTTCCCCTTAGTGGTAAAATAATAGAAACTCCCTGAATTTTTCGAGAAAAAATCCTCCAAACAGTCATAGTAGGTAATGTCAAGCTCATTCCAGTAGTCCAGTCCCGCGCGTTTAAGGTTCTTGTCCGTAACTTCAAAGCCCAATGGTCTGACAAGGTGCAGTCTTGCTCCCGTAACCGCGCAGGTTCGGGAAATATTTCCAGTATTTTGTGGTATCTGCGGTTCAACAAGTACAATATTAAGGTTCATAGCACTACACCTCACATCTGCTCATAGTCGCAAAGAGTGGGGTTTGTTATCAGAAAATCAAGACAGCTTTCTAACATAATGCCCTCCCGCGAGTCAGTGGAGTAACTGTATGTGGTCTTTATAGCGCGTTCAAGAAATGCTGTTGCCCTGTTCATGGCAATAGGCAGACTGTCCCCACGCAGTATCGAACCCGTCAGTACCGATGCAAAAACGTCTCCCGTACCGGGGTAATGGGCGTTTATCAGATTGTAGGGTATACGCCAGAACTTGCTGTGATCTCGGTCGTAACCCACATTGTAAGTCCTGCCGTCTGAAAAAACGCTTGTGATAACTACAATTTTGGGACCCAGCTCCGAAAGCCTAACAAGATAGCTTTTTATCTTCTGCATGGCAGTATTTGGCTGGAGAGGGTTTTCACCTAAAAGCATAGCCGCTTCGGTTATGTTCGGTGTGATAATATCCGCAATAGCCGCAAGTTCTCCCATTCGTGAGCAAAGCTCGGCGGAGCAGGTCTTGTAAGGCTTGCCGTTGTCCGCCATAACAGGGTCAACGACCTTTAAAGCGTTATTGTAGTACTCAAAAAATTCAAGACAGTGATCAATCTGCTCCGTTGAAGCAAGAAAACCGCTGTATATGCAGTCGAATTTGTAATCAAGCCGCTTGTAGTGTTCGAGAGCAGGGGAGATGTAGTCCGTCAGATCACGGAGAACAACGTCCCCGAAGCCCCCCGTATGAGTTGATAAAATTGCCGTTGGCACAGGGCAAACCTGAATACCCTGTGCCGACATTGTGGGCAGTATTACCGAAAGAGAACATCTTCCCACTCCGGATAAATCGTGAATTGCCGCAACCTTTGCGGTTCTGCTGTACATATTTTTATCTTCCTTTTCAGTTATGATTATTCGTCGAAAAGCCCGTTTTTCAGTCTGTCAAAAGTGTCCGCTCCGCCAACAAATATGGGAAATTTCCCTGTTTTTTCAATTGTAAGACCGTTCAGCATACCGGTATGCATGGAAATATGCCTGGACTGACGAAGAACAAGCTCCAGACGAGTGTAGGGACAGTTTTCAGGATTTTCCGAGAGCATTTCGTCCGTAAGACTGTCAATATATTGTAAAGTTTTATTTTTTACAGTATAAAGATACTCCAAAAGCTGCTCGTCGCTTAATTCTATAGAGCATGGGTTATCGGGATTATCCATACCGTCCTCATGCCATTCGGGTTCAGAATAAACAAACGGGTTAAAAAACCATTTGTCCGCAGAATGAATTGTATGGTAGACATACCTCCATGCAGGAGAACCGCATACAAGAGCGTTTCGGTCGTAGGTCTTTATTGCCGTTTCAATGTTTATAAAATTCGGCACGACTTGTTTTTTTATTATGTCGCATAAAATTTTCATTATCAATACAGTCCTTTCTGTTAACGTATAATAGCGTAAGTCAAGTAACCTGCGTACATAAGAACAAGGACAATACCCTCGGGTCTGTTTACCTTTTTTTGAGTTACGCAGAAAGTATAGGTGAGAGCAGTTACTGCTGTAAGGACTACCAAATCAAAAAGGCTTTGTGCGTTGATGTTCATAGGTGTAATTGCAGCAGAAGCCGCCAGTACAAAAAGAATATTAAAAACATTTGACCCAACAACGTTGCCTATTGCAATGTCGCTTTCACCTTTTCTTGCTGCAACAATGCTTGTAACAAGCTCGGGCAGGGAAGTTCCAACTGCCACAATGGTAAGTCCTACAAGGGTCTCGCTCATGCCGAAGCCGCGGGCGATGTCGCTTGCGCTGTCAACAACAAGCTGTCCGCCAATGATTATTCCAGCAAGACCGCCTATTGTAAAGATAATGCTCTTTACAATGCCGTATTTTGGTTTGTCATCTTCAAGAGCGGCGGCATTTTCTTTCCGTGAACGAAGAGCCGATGTAATTACCGAATAAAGGAAGATTGCCATGAGTATCAGCAGTAAAAACGCTTCATTCCGTGAAATAACGTTTGCAGTACTGCTGCCGAGAGCAACGTCAAATGAAATTATCAGAAATGCTAGCGTTGCAAGAAACATAAATGGGAATTCCTTTTTGATTATCTGACTGTCTATCTTAACTGGTTTTATGGCTGCACTTACTCCAAGAACTACCAAAAGATTGAACATATTCGAGCCGATAACGTTTCCTACGGCAATGTCGTTGGAGCCTTTTATTCCCGCAATAATGCTGACAGCCGCCTCGGGAGCGCTTGTCCCGAAAGCAACTATCGTCAGTCCTATGACAATAGAGGGTATTTTAAGGAACTTTGCGATGCTTGAGCTTCCGTCAACAAAAAAGTCTGCGCCTTTGACGAGAAGAACAAATCCAACTAACAGCAGAATAAATGATATGACCATAGAATTACTTCCTTTATAAAAAATACTTAGATATATAGTATCACATAATATTTCCAATGTCAATCAAGATAACCAACTTTTGAGAAGAAAATATAT
>CAMWVF010000079.1 GCA_947177545.1 uncultured Clostridia bacterium
CTGCTACCTTGCCCAAATCTATCCATTCCGCGCCGAAAATTTTAGGCTCGGGCTGTACGTCCAGAACTCGATAACCCTTTGCCGCTCCGGCAGCGTACTCGGCAGGTGTAAAGGTCTCAAACGCCCCGCTTATCTTGTTTTCGAGAATGTAGCAAGCCTGCACAAATGGGTGAATAGCTGTGGAAAACGGCGGCGCATACGCCAAATCCATAGTATCGAAATCGTTAAGAGTAAGTCCGGCGGAAATGCCCACAGCGGCGATGTCCGTCATTTTATCCACTGCGCCCGCGCCCAGAACCTGCATACCCAAAAGCTTTTTGGTGGACTTGTCGGCAATAAGCTTTGTTGCGAACGCGTCCGAGTCCGGGTAATAGTGCGCCTTATCGTCGGTAACGCATACGACAGATATCGAATCGAAGCCAGCGGCTTTTGCCTGTTCCTCAGACAAGCCTGTGCGTCCCGCGTTAAGGTCGTCGGCAAGCATAGCTACACCTGTGCCGAGACAGCCGCCGTAAGAAGCAGGCGTTCCCGTAACGGTTTTGGCAAGACATCTTCCCGTGATATTTGCGGTGGAACCCATTGCAGACCATTGCCGCTGACCTGTGACAAGGTTTTTGACGATTGCACAGTCCCCTGCTGCATAAACGTCCTCAATATTGGTGCGCTGATATTCGTCCACAACGACTGCGCCGTTTATCAGTTCAATTCCGCTGCCCTCCAGAAACGCTGTGGCGGGACGTATTCCGATGCTTAGGATAACAACTTCCGCGGGAAGCTCTCCCACGCTTGTTGCGGCGGCTTCGGCCTTTCCGTTTCCTTTTATTGATAGCAAGGAAGTCCCGTTCATTATTTTCATGCCCTTTTTGCGAAGGTGCTTTGCGGCAAAGCCTGCCATTTCAGGGTCGAGAACATTTGGCAGGATTTGTGAGGTCATGTCGATAACGGTAACGGTCAGTCCCCTTGACATAAGGTTTTCAGCCATTTCCATGCCAATAAAGCCTGCGCCTGCAACGACGGCTTTTTTGCAGCCGTTCTTTTCTATATAGTCTCTTACGGCAATAGCGTCATCGGGGGTACGTACGCTAAACACGCCGTTCAGCTCCGTGCCGTCTATTTTAGGTACAATTGGGTACGCGCCCGTTGCAATGACAAGCTTGTCGTATGAAACGTCCTGCACAGAGCCGTCCGAAACGGAACGGAACTGCACCGTTTTTGCTTTCGTATCTACGGAGACAGCCTCCTGCCCGTTGAAAACGTCAACGCCTGTCAGGGCGGAAAACTTTGCGGGAGTGTTCACGATAAGCTCCTCGCGGCTTTCTATTCCGCCGCCAACATAGTATGGCAGCCCGCAGCCTGCGTAGGAAATATCGCGGCTTTTGGTGTACACCTCCACCTGCGCGGAGCGATCCTCGCGCTTAATTTTAGCCGCCGCTTTTGTACCTGCGGCAACTCCTCCGATGACAACTATTTTCATTTACAGCAGCCTCCTTGAAAGATTTTTTTATAATTATAACATAAAATGTTTTCTAAATCAATATTTTTTTGTCGGTACGCCAATACAAAATATATTCACACTTGCTGTTGTAAAAGGTGCACAAAATTTTAACGGAAAATGGCAAAATCATTTACGCCCGAACTGCCTGTAAATCAGACAAAAGGGCAAATCTGCATATTGAAAATGCTGCTGAAATGTTATACAATGCTCTATAGAAATTACAGCCACTTCATGAAGAAAAGGTACAAAATCAGAGCCAAAATCTTGCGTATATGGATTTTAGCGAAGGATTTTATTTAAATTTTCAAAGTGGAATTGCTGTAAGATGAAAGGGTGTTATATAATTGGCTGACAAAAATATTACCGCTCCCCCTGAGAGCGAGGAACAGAAAGAAAGCTTTATGTATAAGCTTGCCACGTTTATCGTTGACAAGAGGAATTTGTTTTTCCTGCTGTTTATTTTTGCGCTGATATTCAGCGTTTTTGCAAAGGACTGGGTAAACGTTGAAAACGATATTACAAAATATCTTGCGGACGACACCGAGACCCGTCAGAGCCTTACCCTTATGGACGAGGAATTCGTTACATACGGCACGGCTGAGGTCATGGCGGCAAACGTCGCCTACGACACTGCGGAAAGGCTTGCGGAGCAGATAGAGAACATAAACGGCGTGACTTCCGTCGCTTTTGACGATACGGAGGAGCATTATAAAAACACCTACGCTATGTTTTCCGTGACCTTTGACGGAGAGGAATCGGACGAAATAAGCGTCTCCGCTATGAACGAGATAAAGGAGCTTTTAGCAGATTATGACGTGTACTACTCAACCGCAGTCGGCGTTGACCCGGGCGCGCAGCTTGCGGAGGAAATGAACGTCATTATCGTTATCGCGGCGGTCATTATTCTTCTGGTTGTACTGTTTACCTCCAAGGCTTACGCCGAGATACCAGTACTTGTTATGACATTCGGCGCGGCTGCTGTGCTTAACATGGGTACGAACTTTGTATTCGGTACTATTTCGTTTATTTCCGACTCGGTAACTATAGTCCTCCAGCTTGCTCTTGCCATAGACTATGCAATCATTCTCATTCACCGCTACAGCGAGGAGCACGAGCTTCTCCCCTCAAGAGAAGCCTGCATTGCCGCTTTGAGCAAGGCTATCCCCGAGATTTCTTCAAGCAGTCTTACCACTATTTCTGGACTTATTGCGCTGATGTTCATGAAATTCGGCATAGGCGCGGACTTGGGCGTTGTACTCATAAAGGCGATATTATTCAGTCTTTTGTCGGTATTTACCCTTATGCCGGGACTTATCATGCTTTTCTCAAAGCTTATCGACAAGACGGTACACAAAAACTTTGTGCCGAAAATTTCCGCTGTGGGCAAATTTGCTTATGTTTCCAGATTTATTGTCCCGCCGATATTTTTAATAGTTACGGTGGTTGCGTTCTTTTTCTCGGGCAAGTGTCCCTACTGCTACGGAAACAGCGACCTTAAAACCACTCGGCAGAACGAGACGAAAATTGCCGAGCAAAAGATAAAGGACAATTTCGGCTCCACCAACCTTGTTGCGCTTATGGTGCCGTCGGGAGACTATGAGGCAGAAAGCAGACTTATTGCCGCTCTTGAAAGATACGGCGAGATAGACTCCATTCAGGGTCTTGCCAACACTGAAGCTATGGACGGCTATATGCTCACCGACAGGCTTACTCCCCGTCAATTCTCCGAGCTTGTGGAGCTTGATTACGAGGTAGCGCAGGTGCTGTACGGCGCATACGCCATAAATGAGGAAAATTACGGCGAGGTGGTGAACGGTCTGGAGGCATACGGAGTACCGCTGATAGATATGTTCATGTTCACCTACGACGAGGTAGACAAGGGATATGTTACACTTGACGATGAGCTTATGGACACACTTGAAGATTTGCACAGTCAGCTTAGCGACGCGCTTTTGCAGCTGAAAAGCGACAATTACAGCCGTATACTGCTGCACCTTACGCTGCCGGAGGAAAGCGACGAGACCTTTGAGTTTTTGAACACCGTCCACGCCGAGGCAGAAAAGCTTTACCCCGCTGACCAAGTGTATCTTGCGGGAAATTCCACAAGCGACAGGGATCTGTCAAGCTCGTTCTCCACGGATAACCTTATAATAAGTATACTTTCCGCCCTTTTTGTAATTATCGTCCTGCTGTTCACATTTAATTCGGCAGGACTTCCCGTACTGCTTATCGCGGTAATTCAAGGCAGTATCTGGATGAACTTCTCGTTCCCCTACCTGGAGCAGAACCCGCTGTACTTCCTTAGCTATCTTATTGTAAACTCCATTCAGATGGGCGCGAACATCGACTACGCAATTGTTATTTCCAGCCGCTACATGGAGCTTAAAAAAGAAATGCCCATTAAAGAGGCTGTTGTGGAAACGCTTAATCAGGCTTTCCCCACTATCATCACATCCGGTACTATCCTTGCGGCAGCGGGAGTGCTTATCGGTCAGCTTTCCTCCGACGGCGCGATATCGTCAATCGGCGTATGTCTCGGTCGCGGCACTATAATATCCATTATTCTTGTTATGGGCGTACTGCCGCAGATACTTCTTTTGGGCGACACAATTATTGAGCGCACATCATTTACTATCAAAAAAGCGGAACGCACTCAAATCTCTGGCAACCGCATGGTTGTAAGCGGTCTTATACACGGTAACATCAACGGCAGAGTTGAGGGCTACATCAAGGCTGTTATTGTGGGCGACGTTGACGCAAGAATTGAAAATCCAAGGGGCGAAGCGGTACAGACACTTGCGGGAGAAACGCCCGATACTGTGGAATTTTTTGAAGAAAGGGAGGCGGTCACAAATGAATAAAAAACGTTTCGGAAAAATTCTTTCCTTTATAACTGCGGCAGCTATGACTGTAACATTTGCCGCTCCCGCAGTATTTGCGGTGTCGGCTCCGAGCAGCGAGACAGTCATTGCCTCGGAGGCGGACTTTGCGGAATTTGTAAAAAGCTGCGTCCTTGACAGCAACACAAGAGGGAAAAAGTACTCTTTGGAATGCGACATTGAGCTTTCCTCCGACTTTAAGCCGATACCCACTTTCTGCGGTACGTTGGAGGGAAACGGTCACACTGTCTCGGGTCTGAATCTTACTGAAAGCAGCTCGGACATGGGTCTTTTCAGATACATTGAAAAAGAGGGTACTGTAAAAAATCTTAACGTACACGGCAGGACAGCTCCCTCGGGCAGCGCAAGCGAGTGCGGAGGCATTGCAGGCGTAAACAGGGGCAGGATATTAAGCTGCAATTTCAGCGGCATGGTCAGCGGCAAGGAACGCTGCGGAGGCATTGTCGGGTTAAACGAAAAAACAGGTCTTATAGCTGGCTGCAAGACTACGGGACTTGTGCAGGCAAGGCATTACACAGGCGGCATTGCGGGTGAAAATCACGGAATTATCGTAAACTGCGAGAACAAGTCTTTGGTAAACGTTATGGCTTTTGACGACTCAATTGACTTGGAAAACATTAACATTGACGACATTTACTCCACCGAAAACGCCGCCGATATAACCGACGAAGGCGGTATTACTGGGTACTCCACGGGAAACATTCAGAACTGCGTAAACAAAGGTAACGTCGGTTACATTCACGTGGGTTATAACGTTGGTGGAATTGCTGGCAGACAGGAGGGCTACATAAGCGGCTGCGAAAACTACGGCGTTATAAACGGCCGTAAGGACACGGGCGGCATTGTGGGTCAAGCTGAACCGCATATTTCCCTGCTGTTTTCGGAGCGTTCAATGAGCAAACTCCGCACACAGCTTGACGAGTTAAACGTACTTATCGACCGCGCAATAAACGATGCGGACGCCGATTCCTCGGAGCTTTCCGCAAACTGGGACGAAATTTGCGGCGAGCTTGAAAGCGCACGGCAGATATCCGACGAATTTCTCGACAAGACGGACGATATCATCAACGCAAATATCGACTCGGTAAACGAGCTTAGCTCCCGTATTTCCGACTTTATAGACATGGCTGCTCCTGCGGCGGAAAGCCTGGAGGACGCTTCAAACTCAATGTCCGAGGCGTTCGGCAGCTTGAAAAATTCCGTACAGCTCATATCAGACTCATTGGAGACTGCGGACGAGGGAATGAAAGTGCTGTTCCCTATTTTGCAGGATTTGGAGGACGCTGTAAACAGCTTTAAGCAGGCTTCCGCGTCCCTTGACAATTCCTTTGAAGAACTTCAAAGCTCCGTAGGCGATGAGCAGAGCATGGAGTCCGCATTAAACAATCTCAGCAGTTCGATACAAGGCATATCCAGCGCTGCGGGAAATCTTTCAGGGACGGCGGCAAGGCTTGCGGAGGCTATTAACGAGTTTGCAAACGACCCGTCCATAGACGCTGAAAAGCAGGAAATACAAAAACAGCTGAGACTTCTTTCGGACGC
>CAMWVF010000080.1 GCA_947177545.1 uncultured Clostridia bacterium
CGTGGGCTCGGAGATGTGTATAAGATACATATTCAGAATTACTGAAATTATTCCCGACAGCAGCGGCGATATTTACGGAATCGAAGTATTGGTTCCCACGGACAAAGCTTTTAAAAGCGAAGGACAGTGCATTTATAAGCCTGAGTTTAAAATTGATAATGCAATTTCTTATTTGTTTTATGATATTAATGAAATTTGCGATGCGGAAACTCGTCTTTACGGTTATGCAAGAAAAAACAATATGAAGCCGATAACGGATATTTATTTTGTTTTTCTGCAAGGTGAAAAAGGCAACACTGCAAATGTCGTTTTTGAAGCGTATGTTGGTATAAGCAACAATATTGTATAAGTTTTTCCGCAGGTTTTCCTGCGGATTTTTTTCTATATGGATAATCACTATCTGCCGGTATATTCTTTTATAAATATATATTTTTTACATAACACCACTTGACTTTTTTTCACATATACTGTATAATATGAGAAATAGCTGTTTTTAAGTTATTACATAATGCAATCTGCTGCTTTCAGCGCAGGACACTCCAAGCGATGCCCTGTGCTTTTTTATAAGCTGAGCGCGGCAGAAAATAATTTTAGGAAGGGATAATTTATGAGTAAAAGCATTAAAGTAAACGTTGGATTTCGCGTTGCGGCAGCACTTGTATCTATGCTTCTTTTCAGCGCTATGACCACTGTCAATATTGTTCGTATTGACCATACACAAAAAGCCAATACTCAGACTAATGCTCTGCTTGCCAGAGCGCGCACCGCTGAAACCGCACATTACAAGTGGTCGGCAAATCTCAGCAACGCCTTGTATGCAGGAACTGAATTTACCGGAAGCATGGATCCGACAACCTGCGTCCTCGGACAATGGCTGTACGGCGAAGCTGGTACTGATGACGCGGAGATACTCAAGCTGCGTGAAGACCTCGAAGCGCTACACAAGGAACTTCACGGCTCGGCTTCACTGGTGCTTGAGCAGTATCAGAGCAGTCCCGACGACGCACATCAATATTATCAGACCACCATTCAGGGAAACCTTACAACGCTTGTCGGTATTCTCGATCAGGTCATAGAACGCGGAGAAGCTCTCAGAACTGAGAGTGAGGCTGAAACGGAAGCAACGATAAATATTATGCACATCACAACGTTGGTATGTCTGATACTGGCATTGATGTGCCTACTTTCACTTATACAGTATGTGCTGCGGCGCGTTATCAAGCCGATTATTACCATAACGGACAGCAGCAAGGTTTTGCAGAACGGACAGCTTGCACTGAACATAAATTACAAGTCGGACGACGAGGTAGGCGACCTTGTCAATACATTAAAGACCTCAATGGATCGCATAGGCATATATGTTTCAGATATCAACAAAATTATGAGCGAGCTTTCGGGCGGTAACTTTGATGTAAGCACCTCTGCCGATTATATTGGTGATTTCACTTCGATACAGACATCCATTGAGACTTTTACCCAAACAATGTCCAAAGCGCTGGAACGGATATCGGGAGCGGAGCTTCGCATTTCGGAAAACGCCGAGCAGCTTTCCAACAGCTCACAGTCCTTGGCACAGGGCGCTACCGAACAGGCAAGCGCTACAGAGGAGCTGTATGCGTCGCTTGACGAATTGTCCAGAAGCGCACGCGAAAACGTTGAAAAGGCTACAAACGCCCAGGAACACGCGCGGCTGACAGGCGAACAAGTTGCCGAAAGCAGCGAGCTTATGAAGCAGATGATGGACGCAATGTCCGACGTGAGCAGTTCCTCGCAGCAGATCGGACAAATCATTGATACTATTGAAAACATAGCGTTCCAGACAAATATTCTCGCGCTTAATGCTGCTGTTGAAGCGGCGCGTGCGGGAGAGGCGGGCAAGGGCTTCGCGGTCGTCGCAGACGAGGTACGCAGCCTTGCGGTACAGAGCGATCAGGCGTCCAAGGCTACAAAAAATCTTATTGAGAACTGTGTAAGCGCGGCGGACAGAGGCATAGAAATCGTCGGCGGAGTTTCGGAATCATTGCAAAAAACAATGGAATTTGTCACTCGTTCCAACAATGATATAAGCGTCATTGCAGACGCTGTGCGCGCCGAGACGGAGGCTATCACACAGATAAATCAAGGTATCGGTCAGATCGCCGATGTTACGCAGACCAACTCCGCAAGCAGCGAGGAGGCTGCCGCAGTAAGCGCGGAGCTGTTTACTCAAGCAAGACTTCTTCAGGAACAGACATCTGGATTTAAGCTGAAACGGTAAAACAAATTGATCGGGCGGCAGTTTAACTGCCTCGGGAACAATTCAGTTCCTTGCCCTGCTGTATGGAAAAACACAAATCCGAAGCACATCTGTGTTTCGGATTTATTTTTGCGTAATTTGTTTATTTGAACAGCTTAATGGTGGAACAGTCTTATGCCAGTGAACGCCATTGCGATATTGTACTTGTTGCAGGTCTCGATAACGTTGTCGTCACGGATAGAGCCGCCGGGCTGGGCAATGTACTCAACACCGCTCTTGTGGGCGCGCTCGATGTTGTCACCGAACGGGAAAAATGCGTCCGAACCAAGACTAACGTCAGTATTTTTCGCAAGCCACTCCTTCTTCTCCTCACGGGTCAGGACTTCAGGCTTCTCGGTAAATACCTTTTCCCACTCGCCGTCGCGAAGCACGTCCTCATACTCCTCGCCGATATAAACGTCGATAGCGTTATCACGGTCGGCACGTCTTACGTCGTCCTTAAAGGGCAGAGCCATTACCTTTGGGCACTGTCTCAGCCACCAGTTGTCCGCCTTTTGTCCTGCAAGGCGAGTACAGTGGATACGGGACTGCTGACCTGCTCCGATACCGATAGCCTGACCGTCCTTGACATAGCAAACGCTGTTGGACTGGGTGTACTTCAAGGTGATGAGGGAAATTATCAAGTCCCGCTTTTTGTCGTCGGGAATATTTTTATTGTCGGTAACGATATTTTCAAGCAGAGCATTGTTGATGTCCAGTTCGTTCCTGCCCTGCTCAAAGCTTATGCCGTAAACCTGTTTTCTCTCAATTTCAGCAGGGGTGTAATTCTCATTAATTTTAATAACGTTGTAAGTACCCTTTCTCTTAGACTTGAGTATTTCCAAAGCTTCGGGCTCATAATCGGGAGCAATAACGCCGTCCGAGACCTCGCGCTGGATCATCTTAGCGGTGGGAACATCGCACGTGTCAGAAAGCGCGATAAAGTCGCCGTATGATGACATTCTGTCCGCGCCTCTTGCTCTTGCGTAAGCACAGGCAAGCGGTGATAACTCACCTAAATCGTCCACCCAGTAGATTTTCTTCAAGGTATCGGAAAGGGGAAGTCCCACAGCTGCGCCTGCGGGAGAAACGTGCTTAAAGGACGTTGCCGCGCAAAGTCCAGTAGCCTTTTTAAGCTCCCTAACAAGCTGCCAGCCGTTGAAAGCGTCCAGCAGGTTGATGTAGCCGGGCTTGCCGTTCAGCACCTCTATAGGCAGGTCTGCGCCGTCTTCCATAAAAATTCTGGACGGCTTCTGGTTGGGGTTACAGCCGTATTTTAACTGCATTTCGTTCATGATTTTTTACCTCCGTTTTAAAATTAAAATAATTTATTAATTAATGTATTTTGTAAACACATTTTTCATTACTTTGACTTTTTCAATTATTTCAAGCATGAGTTCATTATAATTTGAATGGTCGTCAAAGTTCAGACCATTAATATAATGTATTATACGACTTGCTTTTTTATCGTCTAAACGACGCCAATCTGCCGAAAATGTCAACTTATTTTCTATTTCATCTTTACAAGCATATAAACTATCATATAACTCCTTATTATCCGAGATATATAATTCTACGCCAATTTTTGACTCTCTATCAACTAAAGATATTCCTATCCATGCTTTACTTGATCCAATACCAATATTATTATAGTGTCTATTTGTGTCTTTTTTTATTTTAAACGGATTTCCGTTAGCAGAAAGAACATCATAAAATTCATTCCAAAATATTAGTCTCTCTGACCGTGTCTTATTATTTTCATTTGAACCACTTGTACCCTTTGTATTTTTTCTAAACCCATTCGGCTCTTCGATGATTTCAAACTTTGGAGCAGGGTCTGAGTTGCCGATTTTATATGCGTGAATTTCAATAAGGAAGAAATTTAAGTCAGAATCAGTAATGCTGTTTAACCATTCAATGGCACTGCGATGTTCCTCACGAGCCTCTTTAACTATCCAAACTATAACTTTGGCGTTAAGTCCAGAAGCATATGTAATTATTTTTCCTAAATGTTCGTGATTTGAACATTCAAGCTGATTTTCAATAATTATCGTAATATCAGATGTTTCGTCTTTAGCTACTAAATCGCAACGATACGCACCGACAAAAACTTCTTTCCTAACATCAATCAAATTAAGTCCTAACATTTCATTAAGGTACTCAATATTTTGGTCTTGCGAAAGCCATTCCGAAAAATCGTATTGCTCATGTTCCCATAATTCTCGAATGTCAACCTCTGTTAATTTACCTAAAGTCATCTCCTCACCCTTTCCATGTAAAGTATATCATAAAAGTGAAATAATTGCAAGTAAATTTCCAAATCCGCAGAACAAACTGTTTCCACGGATTTGGATAAAATAAATTTACTGATTTTTGTTAACAATGCGGGACTCATACTTCCCCGTCTCAATGTCAATATAACGAACAAACAGCGACACCTTGTTATCGGCGTTGAGGTTGTCCCAGATAAGCTTTGTCAGGTCGTCGATAGGCATACAGGGAATCTCCACATTTTTCGGCTCACCCTCAAAGCTGGGGAGAGGGTTTCCCGCGCCGCTGTAAGTGTGGATAAATTTTCCTTTTCCCGCGATAGGATTACTGTACGCAAAGGTGTACCGCTGGCAGGAAGAACCGTCCCCGTCCGCGCTTTTGAGAATTGACATTGCAAAGTTCATGTCGCCGTCATCAAGGTGGACAATGCCCGAAATTCTCGGCGTGTAGTTGGGAGCGTCGTCCTCAAATTCACGGGTGCGCAGGGACTGCTCAAAGGTCTGCTGCTTGTCCATAAGGTCGTAGATAGTGTCGGTCTGGTCGCCGTTGGTGACGATAGTTTTATTTCCCATAACACGGACGGGTGCGTAAATGATAAGGTGGGGATCGGTCATTTTGGACGGGTCAAACGCCTGTGTGCGGATACCCTCGCCATCCTCAACGAAAATGCGGTTGCGGCTATTCTCGCTCCTGCCCATTATAAAGTAGGCAATAACAGCCTTTTTGCCGCAGGAAGATTTCCCGATAAGGATTCCCCTGCCGTGGTACTCCATGCTGTTCAGTTCTTCTGCAATTGTTTTTGTGATCATA
Organism: uncultured Clostridia bacterium; assembly: GCA_947177545.1. GTDB lineage: Bacteria > Bacillota > Clostridia > Oscillospirales > Ruminococcaceae > RGIG8773. The sequence continues at coordinate 5,357 of CAMWVF010000080.1, forward strand.
ATTTTTCCTCCTAAAGTTAAAAAAATGTTTATTAAAATTTCCCTAAAAAGCAATCCGTTATATACGGTACGTCAACTATGCCACCCTGCTCATACTTCTCAAAAAGCCGCTTAAGTTCGTCAAGCTGCACGTCATAAAGCGTCGTACCCTTTTTCGGCGAGTATGACCGCGACATCTCGCAGCCGACATATTGTTCCGCATTCATTGTCATGCTCTGCAAAAAGCTTACCCGCTCGTATTCCGAAAAATACTTTTCTGGCGCAAATTTGCCGTCGGCGTTTGCATTGCCATTTACGGAGTCGTACTGTCCCGCAGTACGCAGAAAAATTTCGTTCCGTTCTTTCTGCATATCGGTTTCGGTACGGGTATTCCAAATAACGGCAAGCCGTCCGTTCGGCGTGAAAATCCTCTTGCACTCCGCCATAAATTTTCCCTTGTCGAACCAGTGAAAAGCCTGCGCGGCAGTAACCTAATCAACACTTGCGGACGCAATACCCGTATT
>CAMWVF010000081.1 GCA_947177545.1 uncultured Clostridia bacterium
GGAATGGTGTATACTGTAAATATAAAAAGGGCGCACCGACGAACGGCTGCTCCCCGTGGTTTTGGGTTAAAGTTTTAAAATAACCGCCGACTTTGGTAGAGCTGGGCGGTTATTACTTTGTCTATTTCCGTTTTCTAAACAAATAATAGCAAAGGGTGACAAGTCCGATCAACATAGAGGTATACAGGAACAAGTCCGAAAACGTAACATATGTAACCATATTATCACACCCCCTTTCGGATTGAAAGGGGAACAGCCGTCCGCCGTAGTGGTGCGCTTTTTGCAGATAAATCCGCGATATTATAATACTATATTTTTCAACATTTGTCAACACCGTGCCAAGGCATGGCGTTTTTTATTTTGTACAATAATTGCAATTTTTTTGCCATAAAAAACTGTATAAAATATTAAAAAAATATTTGACTATTTATCAATTTTATGTTAAAATATATGTATATATCTAAAATCAGGGGGCTTAAAAATGTTTAATGGCAAAAAAATTATTGCTGTTTGTATACCGCGAGTTTTCGACCCCGCTTCTTTTGAGTATTTGCAGCTTTTGAACAGCCGTGCCGTGAACTCGGGTTATACCCTTTTTGCGTATCAGTCCAACACCGATTTCGGCGTGTACACCACCAACCGCCGCAACGATGTGGGCGAAAGCTATATTTTCGACCTTATCGACTACGATATTATCGACGGCATGGTGATTTTCAGCGAGCTTATCAAGGATAAGGAGCTTAGCCAAAAAGCTGCCGCCGCCGCTGTCGGCAGGGGCATTCCCGTTGTGACTGTGGAGTACCCTCTCGACGGCTGCATAAATGCCAGGTACGACTACAGCGACTGCTTTGAAAAAATCGTGCGGCACGTTATCGTTGACCACGGTCTTACCAAGGTTAATTTTATTGCGGGAATCGAGGGAAACACATTCTCAGAGGAACGCCACGACGTTTATAAAAAAGTCCTCGCCGAGCAGGGTATACCCTACGACCCCGAACGCGTTGGCTACGGTCAGTTCTGGGATATGCCCACCCGTGAGGTAATGGAGAAATTCCTCGCCGACGGCAAGGAGCTTCCGGAAGCAATTATTTGCAGCAACGACGTTATGGCTATGACCGCCTGCAAGGTCATTTCGGAACACGGGTACTCAGTTCCGAGGGACATTATCGTTACGGGCTTCGACGGTATTTACGACGAGCGTTTCCACACCCCGCGGCTAACCACCTGCTGCAACAACCGTCACGAAATGGTGGAGCGGATAGTTTCCGCAATAGACGATTCCATAAACGGCAGAGAAGTTTCCAAAGAGATAGTTATCGACTTTGAAATGGTGCTTTCACAGTCCTGCGGCTGCGGAGAAAATGCTGTTGCGGATTCATATTCTATACTCACCGAAATGAACCACAGACTCAATAAATATCAGTACAGCACAGGGGCAATGTCAAACCATATGTCCCTCATAAGCAGCGTAAAAGACCCTGCGCTTATCATTGACAGCCTTTCCAAGGACGAGGACTTTTTTGAGACCTGCTGCTGTCTTAATTCCGACGCCCTTTCCCCTAAAAGCGGAATCGTTGATATGGACAGCGACGTCCCCTTTACAGATGAAATGCTTATGATCTTCAGGGGACACTATACCGACCCCAGTAAGGAAGTAGTCCGCTTCAGCAGAAAAATGATAATGCCCGAATTTGATAAATACATAAATATGGACGTGCCGATAATTTTCACGGTGATACATTATTTTGACATACCCCTCGGCTACCTTTGCATTAACAGGGATATGAGCCTGCTGTCATACGAGCGTATACCCCAGGTGGCGGACGTTTACGGCAACGGCTTCGGCAACGTCAGAATGTACACCGCAATGGAGCGGCTCTATACATATGACCCGCTTACCGAGCTGTACAACCGCCGCGGATTTTATCAGCTTATAGTGCCGAAATTTGAAAAGGCTCTTAAATCGAAAAATAAAATTATTGCAATTGTTTCCGCCGATCTTGACGGTCTTAAAGGCATTAACGACACCTACGGTCATTATGAGGGGGACAACGCAATAAAGGTCGCCGCAGACGCTTTAAAGTGCGCCGCCGTGAACGATGAGATATGTGCACGGTTCGGCGGAGACGAGTTTGTGGTGGCGGGAGTTATCGGCAAGGAGGAGGGCTATGCCGAAGGCTTTAAAAAACGTGTGAAAGCGTACATTGACGAATATAACAAAACAAGCGGCAAGCCTTATACGGTTGCCGCAAGCATAGGCATAACCTGCACCGTCCCCGACGGCTCAACGGTGGATGACCTGATAAAGGCGTCGGACGACCTTATGTACGCCGATAAGGCAACAAGAAAGATAGTCCGCAGCAGGGCAAGGTATTAGCATAGTCCTAAAAAAATAATTATCTGATTTGAAACAAGACAGCCTTTAGGCGTAAGCATGAAGCTGTCTTTTTCTTTTTTCATAAGTCCTTTTTGCACAAGTACCTCCGCATTTTGGCAAGCGGTTTCCGGCAAGGAATTTGCTGCAATCCCCTCCTTAGTGAGCCGCAGGGCAAGCATGGCTTTTTCACTTTCGCTGCCGCCCTTTTCAAGGTGGACTTTTTCCTGCAATTCCGCAGAAATAAATTCAGCAATATTTTTTGGACAGCAGTAACGCTCCCCGTTTACAAAGCTGTGGGCGGCGGACCCTATGCCGTAATATTCCTCACAATGCCAGTACTTTAAATTGTGCCTGCACTCAAAGCCAGCCCTTGCGAAGTTGGAAATTTCGTACTGCTCAAAGCCCATAGCTTCCAACTTTTCCGCGGCAAAAAGGTACATCTCCGCCATCATATCGTCGTCAGGGATTTGGGCAAGCAGGCTTTCGTCACGGGCAAGTGGCGTGCCCTCCTCCACCTTCAGCATATACGCCGAAACATGGGTAAGGGGGAGATTCCCCAATACATCAAGGCTTTGGGACAGGCTTTCTTTAGACTGCCCTGAGACTGCAAGCATAAGGTCTGCGCTGATATTTTCAAAGCCGACAGCGTGCGCGGAATTTATCACCGAAATTGCCTCAGCGGAGGAATGACGCCTCCCCAGCATCTTCAATTCCATATCACAAAAGGACTGCACCCCGAATGACAGGCGGTTCACGCCGACATTGCGTATCTCTCCGAGATAATTTCCGGTAACACTGTTTGGGTTGCACTCCATTGAAATTTCCGCATTTGGAGAAATTTTTACTGCGGACAGTATTTGGGAAATCTGCTCCGCAGAAAGAAGCGAGGGAGTTCCCCCGCCGAAATAAATAGTATCAAAATTTTCGTCTATTGCGGAAATATTCCGCAGGACTGCTTTTGTGTAACCGTCCGCAAGAGACAAGTCTGTCACCGAATAAAAATCACAGTAGCGGCATTTACTCACGCAGAACGGGACGTGGATATATAAGCCTTTGGGCATGGCGTACTCCTTTAATAATGTTTTTGAAATTGGCATTGACGAGATGGTGTATACTATTAAACATAAAAGGGAACGCACCGATGAACGGCTTGCTCTCCGCAGCTTTAATTTATAATAACCGCCGCTGCTTTTTTGTGGTTCTTATTACTAAAAGTCCCCTTATTAACAGGGGACTTTTTATTTACTCATCAAGCTTTAACACAGCCATAAACGCCTCCTGCGGTACTTCCACAGTACCCAGCTTGCGCATACGCTTTTTACCCTCTTTTTGTTTTTCAAGCAGCTTTTTCTTTCTGGTAATATCGCCGCCGTAGCACTTGGCGAGAACGTCCTTGCGCATTGCCTTGACAGTCTCTCGTGCAATAATTTTTCCTCCGATAGCCGCTTGTATAGGTACTTCAAAAAGCTGGCGTGGAATGTTGTCCTTAAGCTTTTCTGCAATCTTTCTTGCCCTGCCGTAAGCGTTATCTGCGTGGACGATAAAGGAAAGAGCGTCCACAATATCGCCGTTGAGCATAATATCCAGCTTAACAAGTTTTGAAGGAACGTACCCCATCATCTCGTAGTCAAAAGAAGCGTATCCTTTTGTGCGGGACTTCAAAGCATCGAAAAAGTCGTACACAATTTCATTCAGCGGCAGTTCATAGTGAAGCTCCACGCGGGTCTCGTCAAGGTACTTCATATCCTTGAAAATGCCACGCCTGCCCTGACAAAGCTCCATGATATTTCCCACATAATCGTTGGGAGCAAGTATTGTCGCCTTTACCATAGGCTCTTCCGCAGAAGCTATGACCGCAGGTTCGGGGTAATTTGTCGGATTATCGATATAGACCGTTTCACCGTTTGTAAGATTTACCTTATAAATTACCGACGGCGCAGTTGTAACAAGGTCAAGATTATATTCACGTTCGAGACGTTCCTGAATAATTTCCATGTGGAGAAGTCCCAGAAATCCGCAGCGAAATCCGAAGCCCAAAGCGACAGAAGTCTCAGGCTCAAAGGAGAGGGACGCGTCGTTAAGCTGCAATTTTTCAAGAGCATCTCGGAGGTCGCCGTAACGTGCGCCGTCTGCGGGGTAAATTCCGCTGAAAACCATAGGATTTACTTCGCGGTAGCCTTTAAGAGGACTTTCGCAGGGGTTCTCCGCGTCGGTAACAGTGTCGCCCACACGGGTGTCCCCGATAGATTTTATGGAGGCGGTAATGTACCCAACCTCACCCGAATGGAGAACGCCCGCATTAACAAGGTCTGTGGCGCCCATGTACCCCGCTTCAACAACGGTAAATTCTGCGCCCGTTGCCATAAGACGGATTGTCTGTCCCGTTCTGACCTCGCCGTCAATAACGCGGACGTAAATAATTACCCCTTTGTAGCTGTCATAGAAGCAGTCGAAAATCAAAGCCTGCAAGGGCTTATCGTTGTCTCCCTTTGGAGCGGGTATGTCCGTGACAATTCTTTCAAGAACCTCTTCAACATTGGTACCCATTTTGGCGGAAATCCTCGGCGCGTCCATTGCGGGAATACCGATAACGTTCTCAACCTCGGTGCAGACCCTTTCGGGGTCGGCGGAAGGCAAGTCTATCTTGTTCACAACGGGCATGACTTCAAGGTCGTTTTCAATGGCGAGATAAGTGTTGGCAAGGGTCTGCGCCTCGATGCCCTGAGAAGCGTCCACCACAAGGACAGCGCCCTCGCAGGCAACAAGAGAGCGTGAGACCTCGTAATTAAAGTCCACATGACCGGGAGTGTCAATGAGGTTGAAAACGTAGGTCTGACCGTCGTTTGCGGCGTAGTTGAGCCGTACTGCTCTTGCCTTTATGGTAATACCCCGCTCACGCTCGATATCCATGTTATCGAGGAGCTGTTCCTCCATATCACGCTTGGCGACGGTGGAGGTAAGCTCGAGAATGCGGTCGGCGAGGGTAGATTTTCCGTGGTCGATATGTGCGATAATGCAGAAATTTCGTATATTTTCCTGATTGTACAAGCTAACACTTCCTTAAAAACAGATACATTTATTATAGCACACATTGGCGGCAATGTAAAGAAAAAGCTTGCCAAAATAATTGACAAGCGGCGAAAATTGTGTTATTATAGTATTGCGGATTCGCTCCGCGGCGGATTTATCCGCAAATAAAGCGCACCACTACGGCGGACGGCTGTTCCCCTTTTATTTCACGTAAAGGGGGTGGGTAATATGGAGATGAGTTTTTCTGATGTCATTTTGCTTCTGAATCTCATTGTAAATATTATCTCCCTTACATATAATCTCACAAAGAAAAAGTAAGGCAGATAGAAAAAGGCAACCGCCCTAACCTCTTCCAAAAGCGGGCGGTTTTTCAACCAAGCAATTGAGGGGAGCAGCCGTTCGTCGGTGCGCCCTTTTTATATTTACAGTATACACCATTCC